>JANNYI010000558.1:0-2399 GCA_031410015.1 Betaproteobacteria bacterium
CCACCGGCATCGCGCAGTCCTTCGGCGCCGCATTGCCGGTGCCGCCGGTGATGCGGATGGGATCCTGGATCGGCGGCGATCGCGACGGCAATCCTTTCGTGGTCGCGGATACGCTCGACTATGCGTTGCGCGCGCAGGCCAACGTGGCCTTCGACTTCTATCTCGATGCCGTGCATCGGCTGGGCGCGGAACTGTCGCTGTCGCACCGACTCGTCGTGCCCACGGCCGCGTTGCTCGCGCTGGCGGACGCCGCGCAGGACGGCAACCCGCACCGCCAGGACGAACCCTATCGCCGCGCGCTGACCGGCATCTATGCCCGCCTTGCCGCCACGGCCGTGGCCCGCGGCGTCCGCGCGCCGGCACGGGCGCCGCATGCGGTGCTGCCTGCCTATGCGGCGGCGGCGGACCTGTTGGCGGACCTTGGCATCATCCGCGACTCGCTGGCCACGCACGGCGCGGCAGCGCTCGCAACGCAACGCCTGCTGCCGCTGATGCGCGCCGTCGAAGTGTTCGAGTTTCACCTGGCATCGCTGGACCTGCGCCAGAACGCGGATGTCCACGAACGGGTCGTGGCCGACCTGCTGCAGCGCGCCGCGGTGGCGGAGGATTACCTCGCGCTGCCCGAACCCGCGCGTGTGGCGCTGCTGTGCCGCGAACTCGCCACGCCGCGGCCGCTGTTCTCGCCGCATCTCGATTACGCCGAGCGCACGCGCGCCGAACTCGCGATCCTGCGCGTGGCCGCCGCCGTCCATGACGACTACGGGCGCATGGCCGTGCCCAACTACGTGATCTCGAAATGCCAGTCGGTGTCCGACCTGCTCGAGGTGGGCATCATGCTGAAGGAGGTCGGCCTGCTGCGCGGCGAGCACTTGGCGATGAACATCGTGCCGTTGTTCGAGACGATCGATGACCTTGCCCATTGCGGCGCCATCATGGGCGAAGCGTTCGCGCTGCCGCAGTACCGCAGGTGGCTGGCCGACCGCGACGACTGGCAGGAAGTGATGCTGGGCTATTCCGACAGCAACAAGGATGGCGGCTACGTCACCGCCAACTGGGCGCTGTACCGCGCGGAGATGCGCCTGGTGGCGGTGTTTGCGCAGCACGGCGTGAAGCTGCGGCTGTTTCACGGACGCGGCGGCACTGTCGGCCGCGGCGGCGGCCCGTCCTACGAGGCGATCCTGGCGCAGCCGGCTGGCAGCGTGACCGGCGGCCTGCGGGTGACCGAGCAGGGCGAGATCATCGCCAGCAAGTACTCGGATCCCGAACTGGGGCGGCGCAACCTCGAGGCGCTGGTGGCGGCAACGATGGAGGCCAGCTTGGCCGATGCGGAGCAGCTCGGCGATCGTGCGACCGTATATCACGCGGCGATGGACGAACTCTCCGGACTCGCCTTTGCGGCGTATCGGGATCTGGTCTACGACACGCCTGCCTTCAATGCGTACTTTCGCGGCGCGACACCCATTGCCGAGATCGCGGAGCTCAATATCGGCAGCCGTCCGGCCTCGCGCACCGCGTCGGCGCGCATCGAGGACCTGCGTGCCATCCCGTGGGTGTTCAGCTGGGGCCAGTGCCGGCTGATGCTGCCGGGCTGGTTCGGCTTCGGCACCGCGGTCACGCGCTGGCTCGAGCGGCGGCAGGACGGCGCGGCGCTGCTGGCCGAGATGCACGAGCGCTGGCCGTTCTTTCGCAGCGTGCTGTCGAACATGGCGATGGTGCTGGCCAAGACGGACCTGGCGGTGGCCTCCCGCTACGCCGAGCTCGTTGCCGATCCGGCGGTGCGCGTGCCGGTGTTCGGGCGTATCGCCGACTAGCACGCGGCCACGGTGCGGGCATTGCTCTCGATCACCGGACGCGTCGACCTGGTCGACGACAATCCGCCGCTGGCGCGCAGCATCCGCAACCGCATTCCGTACCTCGATCCGCTCAATCACCTGCAGGTGGAGCTGTTGCGGCGCTATCGTGCCGGGCAGACGGACGAGCGCACCAAGCGCGCGATCCACCTGACCATCAACGGACTCGCAGCCGGACTTCGCAACAGCGGCTGAGCGGGGCGGCGGCAGCGATGCGGCCCCGCGCACACGGGTTGGCTCGCGGTCGGGGCCGCGCGGATGTTGATCCACATCAATAAATGCGAATAGTTCGTATTTGTATTGACGTACACGCGCGGCCGGCGCTATGCTTCGCTCCAGTTCATTTCCAACCGGACCACGATCATGTTCAACCCGCTGCTTCGCGCCCTGTGCGCACCCGCATTGCTGCTGGCGCTGGCTGCTCCGGCCATCGCCGCCGACGAACCGGTTCTCAACCTCTACTCGGCACGGCACTATCAGACCGACGAGGCGCTGTACGACAATTTCACCAAGGCCACGGGCATCAAGATCAACCGCATCGAGGCCGGC
>JANNYI010000559.1:0-2067 GCA_031410015.1 Betaproteobacteria bacterium
CGATGCTGATCATGGCGATCCCGGTCTACCTGCTTTACGAGGTCTCGATCTGGATCGTCTGGCTGATCGAGAAGGGCCGGGCCAAGGACGAGGCGAAGGCGCTGGTGAGCTAGGCGTCACCTCGCCCCCGTGAGGGGGAGAGGTCGAGCGCAGCGAGGGTGAGGGGGCGTCTCCCAAGGCGAGTCTCCTTTTGCGCCTGACCCCCTCATCCGGCCTGCGGCCACCTTCTCCCCCTCGCGGGGGCGAAGGGTTTCGAGTACGGAGCCTCGATGCACGACATCCGATTCATCCGCGAGAACTTCGACGTCTGGAAAACCGCGCTCGAGAAGCGGCCGCTGTCGGACGAGCAGCGCGACCAGATCGCGTCGATCCTGAAGTTCGACATCGACGCGCGCGCCGCGCAGACCAAACGTCAGGACGCCGAGGCCGGCCGCAACGCCGCGTCGAGGGCGATCGGCGCGGCGAAGGCGCAGAAGGATGAGGCCAGGGCCGCGGAGTTGATGACGCAGGTCGCCGCGCTCAAGGAGACGATGGACGCAGCATCGGTCGAGGAAGAGAAGGCGGCATCGGCGCTGCGCGATATCCTCGCCGGCCTGCCCAACACGCCCGCGGACGAGGCGCCGGTCGGCGTTGACGAAGAAGCGAACAAGCTGGCGCGGGACTGGAACCCGCCGGCGAAGACGCGCGGCCAGCTGCTCAATGCGCCGAAGGATCACGTCACCATCGGCGAAGCGCTGGGCATGATGGACTTCGAAGCCGCCGCACGCATGAGCGGGGCGCGCTTCGTGGCGCTGAAGGGGCAGCTCGCGCGGCTGGAACGCGCGCTCGCGGCGTTCATGGTGGATCTGCAGACGGAAACGCACGGCTATCAAGAAGTCGCGCCGCCGATACTGGTGCGTGACAAGGCCATGTTTGGCACAGGTAAGATGCCAAAGTTTGAGGAGGATCAGATTGCGGTTGCTCAAGTGCTCAAGGGGCCGAAGGGCGGCGAAAAACTAGTTGAGCAAGGGCCGGAAGGTCTCGGCACATATGTACCACTTGGAGCCCACAAAGCGGATGTTCTCGTCCCCTTGATCACCCAAATATTGGAGGCCGACGAAACAGACGAAGTAAAATGGGCTCGAATTTTTATTGAGTTACAGCGGCAGGGCACAACATCCCTTCTGATGAGCCACTGGCTCATCCCCACCGCCGAAGTCTCGCTCACCAACCTCTATCGCGAAACCATTCTCGCCGAATCCGATCTCGCCACGCCCATCCGCATGACCGCCGACACCCCGTGCTTCCGCTCCGAAGCGGGCAGCGCGGGTCGCGACACACGCGGGATGATCCGCATGCACCAGTTCCGCAAGGTGGAGCTGGTCTCGATCTGCAAGCCGGAGGACAGCGCCGCCGAGCACGACCGCATGGTCGGCTGCGCGGAGGAGGTGCTGAAGCGCCTCGGCCTGCCGTTCCGCACGATGCTGCTGTGCACCGGCGACATGGGCTTCACCGCGAAGAAGACCTACGACCTCGAAGTCTGGCTGCCGTCGCAGAACAAGTACCGCGAGATCAGCTCGTGCTCAAATTGCGGGGACTTCCAGGCCCGCCGCCTGGACGCGCGCTTCCGGCGCGACGGCCAGAAGGGCACGGAGTTCGTCCACACGCTGAACGGCTCGGGCCTTGCTGTGGGCCGCACGCTCGTCGCCGTGCTGGAGAACTACCAGAACGCAGACGGCACGGTGGCCATACCGGACGTGCTGGTCCCGTACATGGGCGGGAAAACACAGATCGGGTAGCGTAGGGCGGATGCAGCGGAGCGTAATCCGCCAGTGTTGCGCGCGGCATGAACGTGGCGGATTACGTGTTGTTGTATCCGCTCTACGCCATTGCGTGAAATTGGGGGGATTGTGCCCCCCGCAATCCGACACCTCCGTACCGCCGGCTTCAGCCGGCCCTTGGTTGTTCTCTCTTGTGCGCCAAGACTTGCAGCGCCTGCCGGCGGTCGCCGGCGGTACTAAATTGCGCCCGTCAATCCGGTTGAGTCCAAACCGGTTTATATTCCACGCATCGCTTCCGCAGGAGGGC
>JANNYI010000560.1:0-3228 GCA_031410015.1 Betaproteobacteria bacterium
CGGCAGTGCTCGAACCCCCCGAATCCGTCACCATTCCAATACACTATGGTGCACACCTACCGCCTGCCACACGACCATGTCCTATCAAGCACTGTTCGGAGCGTTCCCAATCGCAGCGGAAGGCAATTGCCTTGATCCGAAGCCCAACGCGCTAGTGGGCGAGCTGCGCGGCAGCAGCCGCAACGGTGCTTTTTTCCGCGCACTTCGTGATTTGCTGAATGCGCTGCCATCGCATGAGGCCTTGGGCTTCTTTGCCGATGAATCCAGCGCGTCTGGGCAGCGAGGTTCAGATGGGACTCGGTGGACGATACTTGATGAGAAGTCGATATTGCCGGTCGTCGCGGCATTGGACAGTTTGCGCCGCGCCTGCCATGAAAGCGCGATGGTTGTGGCTAACGGGGATTTCTTTGAAGATCAAAGCGTGACGGCCGAGCAAATCAGAAGCTATCTGGCCGCGGCCAAGGAGTGCGCGGACGTCAATGTCGAGACGCCGCGCGGCGAGGAAGGAGATAGTCCGGAATTTCTGTTCGCCGCGCTCGTGAGCCTTCGCGGCTTGCTTCGGCGGGCGCACGCAAACGCCGAGCGCATCGCGATTTTCACTTGGTCGCCGCGCTGAGAGTGATCGGTGCACCAGGTCACACTTATCTGCCGCAGATAGAGTTTCCGATACGCCGCGTCAGCTACCCGCGAACCGATACTTCTCAAACATCTCCCGCAACCTGGTCTTGAGCATCTTGCCGGTGGCGCCCACCGGAATGGCCTCGACGAACGCGACATCGTCCGGCACCTGCCACTTGGCCATCTTGCCTTCGTAGCTGGCCAGCAGTTCCTCGCGCGTGACCTCCTTGCCGGGTTTCTTCACCACCACCAGCAGCGGCCGCTCGTCCCACTTGGGATGCGCAATGCCGATGCACGCAGCCATCGCCACGGCGGGATGCGCCATCGCAATGTTCTCGATGTCGATGGAGCTGATCCATTCGCCGCCGGACTTGATTACGTCCTTGCTGCGGTCGGTGATCTGCATGTAGCCGTCGGCGTCGATGGTGGCCACGTCGCCGGTGGGAAACCAGGTGCGGCCCTCGGCATCGGTCGCCAGCGGGTTGCCGCCCTCGCCGCGGAAGTAGCTGCTGGTGATCCACGGGCCGCGCACGTAGAGATCGCCGAAAGCCACGCCGTCCCACGGCAGCTCGATGCCCTCGGGATCGACGATCTTCATGTCGACGCCGAACAGCACGCGGCCCTGCTTGGCCTTGGCCGCCAGCCGCGCCTCGTGGTCCAGCCCGTCGTGCCTGGCGCGCAGCCCGCACATGGTGCCCAGCGGCGACATCTCGGTCATGCCCCATGCGTGGATGGCGGTGACGCCATATTTTTCCTCGAAGGTGCGCAGCATGGCCGGTGGCAGCGCCGCGCCGCCGACGATCGTGCGCTGCATCGTGGAAAAGCGCAGCTGGTGCTGCTCCATGTACGCCAGCAGGTTCTGCCACACGGTGGGTACGCCGTTGGATACGGTCACGCCCTCGGCCTCCATCAGGTCGTGCAGCGACTTGCCGTCGAGCGCAGCGCCGGGAAACACGAGCTTGGCGCCCACCATCGGCGCGGCATAGGGAATGCCCCACGCGTTGACGTGGAACATGGGCACCACGGGCAGGATCACGTCCCGGGCGGAAAAACCCATCGCGTCGGGCAGCGCCGCCGCATAGGTGTGCAGCAGCGTGGAGCGATGGCTGTACAGCACGCCCTTGGGATTGCCGGTGGTGCCGGACGTGTAGCACATGCACGACGCCAGGTTCTCGTCGAACACGGGCCAGTTGTACTGATCGCCTTGCGCGGCCAGCAGCTCCTCGTAGCACAAGAGGTTGGGGATGGCTGCTGTCGTCGGCATGTGCGCGCGATCGGTCATCGCCACGAAAGCCTTGACGGTGGGACACTGCGCGGCGATCTTCTCGATGATCGGCACGAACGTCAGGTCGAAGAACAGCAGCGTGTCCTCGGCGTGCTGCGCAATCCAGGCGATCTGGTCGGGGGCCAGGCGCGGGTTGATCGTGTGCACGACGGCGCCCTTCCCCGCAATGCCGTAGTAGAGCTCCATGTGGCGATAGCCGTTCCACGCCAGCGTGGCCACGCGGTCGGACTGGCCCACGCCCAACGCATCCAGCGCATTGGCCACGCGCTTCGCGCGGCCGTGCAGCTCACGGTAGGTGGTGCGGTGGATGTCGCCTTCCACGCGCCGCGACACGATCTCCACGCTGCCGTGATGGCGATCGGCGTGGACGATCAGCGATGAAATCAGCAGCGGCACATCCTGCATCAGGCCAAGCATGGGCAAACTCCTCTCCGGCAATCGTCTACGCGTCGGGCACGCGGCCAGGTTCCACGGTGCGAACGATACCAGCCGCCACGCCTTACGGTGACGCGTTGCTTTGACGCACCGCAAAACCGGCGGGGGCTTCGCCGCGCTGGTGGCGCTCCCACATCTGTTCGTACGCAGCCTCGAGGTGCCGGCGAAAGCGATCGGTGTCGAAGGCGGGATAGCGCGTGCGATGTTCGGCCAGCTTGCGGCGCAGCCCCTCCAGCAGCGCGGCATCGGCGGACAGCGCCACCGCCATGGACTCGTAGGCCGCCAGCGACGGGGCGATCAGCTCCGGCAGCCCCAACGCCTGCAGCACGCTGCCCGCCATCCGCGCTGCGAAGGCCTCGCCGGGGCACGTCAGCACCGGCAGGCCGGCCCAGAGCGCGTCGCTGGCGGTGGTGCCCGCATTGAAGGGCAGCGTGTCGAGAAAGAGATCGGCCAGCGGATAGCGCGCCAGGTGCTCCGCATACCGCAGGCGCGGCGCAAAGACCAGGCGCGCGGGGTCCACGCCACGGGCGCGCGCCTCGCGCTGCAGGTTGCCCTCGATGGCCGCATTGCCGCCCAGCAGCCACAGCACGCTGCCCTCGCACTGGCGCAGCAGGCGCATCCAGATGTCGAACATGCCCGGGGTGACCTTGTACTGGCTGTTGAACGAGCAGAAGACGAACGCGTGCGCTGGTAACCCGGCCTCGGCGCGGGTGGACGCACGGGCAGCGATGGCGCGCTGCGAATCGTTGGCCTGGAACGTATCCGGCAGGCAAACCACGGCCTCGGAATAATGGACCTGCGCGGCTTCGGGAATCACGAACCGGTCCGCGATGATGTAGTCGATGCAGTCGGCGCCCATCGTGCCGGGAAAGCCCAGGTAGTTGACCTGG
>JANNYI010000561.1:0-11730 GCA_031410015.1 Betaproteobacteria bacterium
ACAATGGGGTTGGCGATCGCGATTTCCGGGGCGGCGACGACAAAGATCAGGAAGACCAGATCCGCGCCGGCCGTGGTTCCCGTCTTCTGGGCGAAGGTGACGAGGGACAGGTTGACGCCGTTCAGCATCAACTCCATGCACATCAGCATGACGAGCAGGTTGCGCCGGACGATGACGCCGATGAGACCCAGCGCAAAGAGCGCAATCGCCAGCAGCAGGAGCATCTGCATCCTATCCACGTTCGCGCCTCCGACCGCCCTTGATCACCGCCAGTGCCGCCACGACGGCGGCGACCAGCAGCACCGACGTCAGCTCGAACTGCAGCCAGTACTCGGTAAGGAACGCGGCGGCGAACTGCGCCAGACCAAAGGACGCCGTGGTGCTCGCAACGTACCCGATGCCCAGCACGATCGCGTAGCCCAGCACGGCCAGAAGCAGCGCGCCGAACACGATGCCCGGCAGCACCCACGACGAGAAGCGGTGGGTGAACGACGCATCGCGAACGTCGAGCAGCATGATCACGTACACCATGAACACCATCACCGCGCTGACGTAGATCAGCACCTGGAACGCGGCGATGAAGTGGACGCCGAGAAGGCCGTAGATGCCGCCCAGGAAGACCATGGTCGAGATCAGCGCCATCGCCACCTGCATCGGATGGCGCAGCACCAGCATCAGCGCGGCGCCGATGAGGGCGGACAGTCCGAAGATGTAGAGCAGCGCCGTGTCCAGGTTGGCGAGGATGGTGTCGATCATCGCGCACTCCCCGGCCCGTCGCGCGGCGGATAGGGCTTCGCGACGTCGCTCTGTGGATTCCAGCTGATCAGCTCGGTCAGGTTGAGCCACATGTGGTCGCGGTCGCCCGACGGCAACGCGGGCGTTTCCTTGACCATGCGGATGGCATCCTCCGGGCAGGCCTCGATGCACAGCCCGCAGAAGATGCAGCGCGAATAGTCGATTTCAAAGCGGGACGGATACCTGGGATGCGCGGGGTCGCCGGCGTCGAACGCCGCGTCGATCTCGATCACCTGCGCGGGACACACGGTCGCGCACATGTTGCAGGCAATGCATTGCGGCCGTCCGTCCGGGCGCTGCGTCAGGATGTGCTTGCCGCGGTTGCCGGCCGCATAGTCGGCGCGCGTTTCCTCAGGGTAATACGTCGTCAGCGCGCCCTTGCGGCCCGTCATCCACTTGCCCATGTTCCGCAGGAACACGCCGCCGGTGATGAAAAGACCGCGCAGGATCTCGAACAGGTACGCCCGCTCCCACCACGTCATCGTGGGTGCGTTCCAATACGCCTTGCGCACGTGCGGCTTGCGGGTCACCGGAGCACCTTTGTGCTGTCCACTCATGGCGTCAACGCCCATACGGCGACGGCGGTGACCGTCAGGTTGGCGATGGCCAGCGGCAACATGAACTTCCACGCGAACACCAGCACCTGGTCGTAGCGGAAGCGCGGCAGCGACCAGCGGATCAGGATCTGGAAGCTTGATATCAGCAGCACCTTGCCGAGAAACACCAGGAGCTGCGTCACGACGACGAGGCCATGCGCCATCGGCACGACGTGATTGCCGGGGAACGTGAAGCCGGCGTCGGCCATGTACGGCAGGTTGTAGCCGCCCAGGAACAGTGTGGTGAAGAGCGCCGACACGATGGCGATCTCGATGAACTCGGCGAACATGAAGAGCCCCATCTTCATCGCGCTGTATTCCGTGTAGAAGCCCGCGATGAGTTCGGACTCGGCCTCGGGCAGGTCGAACGGGATACGCTTATTCTCGGCGATGGCCGCGGCCATGAAGAGAATGGCGGCAAAAGGCTGGACGAACACGCCCCAGGCGGGAAGGAAGCCCAGCAGGATGCCCGACTGCCGCTGCACCATCACGTTGAGGTCGAGCGTGCCGTAGATCAGGATCAATCCCAGCACGGTGAGCCCCATCACCAACTCGTAGGAGATCATCTGCGAACCGGCGCGCGACGCGCCAAGCATCGAGAACTTGTTCGACGACGACCAGCCGGCCAGCATGGCGCCGATGATCGACATGCCGCCGAACGCGAAGACGATCAGCAGGCCGGCGTCGAGCCGCGCAATCTGCATCGGGTAGGTCTGGCCGTCGAACCACGCCGCTGCCGCGGGCAATGCCTGCAGCAGGTTGCCGGGGTCGAGCGTGCCGCCGAAGGGGATGACGGCGAACACCAGCAGCACCGGCGTGAACACGACCCACGGCGCCACGGCATAGGCGTACCAGTCGTAGGACCGGGGCCGCCAGTCTTCCTTCAGCAGCATCTTGAGTCCGTCGGCAATGCCGTGGAAGAGACCCCACCACACCAGCCTGATCTGCGTGAACGGGATGCGCACATAGGCGCGATTGGCGCCGATGCGGTCGGACATCACGGCGGCCTGCTTGCGCTCCACCCAGGTGAGTACGGTGCCGAACGTCAGCAGCACGCCCAGCGCGTAGCCGATGTAGACAAAGTGGACGACGAGGTCCTGGATCATGACGCGACGCTCGCCTCCACAGCCAGCGCGGCAAAGAGTTCCTGTGCGTCCGCCACCGATGACTTCTTCTCGAAGCAGCGCTCGAAACCGCTCACCACGCCGGCGAAGTTGGTGTAATGCCCCGCGCGCTCGGTCTGGACACTGATCGGAATGAAGACGTCGGCGTGGCCGTTCTCGGGCTGCAGGTAGGCGTTCAGGAACACGACCTTCGCGCCGGCGGGAAGGCGCGCAAAGTTGCAGCCCTCGCCCCACACCAGCACCAGGTCGGTGTCCGCCGGGAATGCCGGCGTGGCCAGGCTGGATTCGCCAAAGAGCGCGCGGGCGCCGGCCGTGTTCGGATTCTTGTCGGGCCGGATGAGGAGATCGTCTTCCAGCCGTTCGCCGGGCACGGGCTCATGGTCGCGCTTGACGAAGGTGGCGAAGCGCCCACCGAATGCGTCCTTGAATGCGGCGAGTTCCTCGTTGGATCCCCAGTTCGACAGCAGGGCCACCGGACGCTTCGCCCCGTCGATCAGCTGGCGCACCGCCGCGATGGCCGCGGGCAGCTCGACCGGCTTGCCCTTGCGCATCGCCTGGTCGGCGCGCGGCCGCTCGAACACCTGCGCCAGGTCGCGCCCCTTGTTGCAGATCCACGGCCCGTTCACGGCCGGGTTCTCGCGCGGCGTCACGCGCGCGATGCTGGTGTTCTGTGCCGGATCCAGCGCCCGCAGCCGCCATTCCGCCTTGCGATGCCAGATGTCGACGCTGCAACCACGCTCGCATCCCGGGCATACCGACGGCGTGGGCTGCAGGTACCAGACGCGCGCCTTGTGCAGGAATGGCTTCGACAGCAGCGCGCCGACCGGGCAGATGTCGATGACGTTGTCCGAATACGGGTCGCCATCGAGCGGCGAATCCTCGGCGGCGCGGACCAGCGACACGTCACCGCGATTCTTGATGCCGAGCGCATTCGACTTCGAGATTTCGCGGGTGAAGCGCACGCAGCGCGAGCACAGGATGCAGCGCTCGTTGTCGAGCATGATCCGTGCCGACAGGTCGTGGTACTTGGTGGCGTGCACCTTCGGCTCGCGCGACACCGATGGCGAGCCGTTGTAGGCGAAGTGATAGTCCTGCAGCGTGCACTCCCCCGCCTTGTCGCAGATGCCGCAGTCGACCGGATGGTTCAGCGTGATGAACTGCATCGTCGCCTTGCGGTGTTCCCGCACCAGGTCGGAGTCGGTGAGCACGTGCAGGCCCTCGGTCACCGGCATGTTGCAGGCGATCTCGACCCAGCTGCGGCCCTCGACCTGCACGGTGCAGATGCGGCAGTTGCCGGCGATGGACAGCTGCGGATGCCAGCAGAAATACGGAATGTAGAAACCGTTGGCCAGCGCCGCCTGCATGACGGTCTGGTTGGCCTGCGCCTGCACCGCCTGGCCGTTGATGAAGATCTCAGGCATGCACGGCTCCCTCGAGGTTGCCTTCGAGCAGCGAACGCTTCTCGCGGATCCAATGCTCGAATTCGCCGCGATACTTGTCGAGGATGCCGATCGTCGCGTATCCGGCGGCATCGCCCATGCCGCAGATCGTCATGCCGTCCTGCAGGCGCGAAATGCGGACCAGGCTGTCGATGTCCTCCGGTTGCCCCTGTCCGGCGACGATGCGATCGATGATGCGATGCATCCAGCCCATGCCTTCGCGGCAGGGCGTGCACTGGCCACAGGACTCGTGGTGGTAGAAGCGCAGCATCACCTGCAGCAGCCGCACCATGCACGTGCCCTCGGCAATGGCGATCATCCCGCCCGAGCCCAGCGACGAGCCCGCGGCGGCGAACGACTGGTGATCGAAGGTCAGCGGCGCCACTTCCGCGGCGGTCAGCACCTTGGTGGAGATGCCGCCGGGCACGATGCACTTCAATTTCATGCCGGGCAGCATGCCGCCGCAGTCCTCGAACAGGAATTTGGCCATCGGATAGCCGTATTCGACCTCGTACACCCCCGGCTTCGCGATGTGGCCCGAAATCGAGACCAGCTGGGTGCCCGGGCACTTGGCCGTGCCCACCTTCTTGTACGCGTCGGCGCCCCGCGCGACGATGCCGGCGATGTTGGCCAGCGTCTCCACGTTGTTGACCACCGTGGGCCGCTTGAACAGGCCCTGCACGGTGAGGCGAGGCGGCCGGTTGCGCGGGTACCCGCGCTTGCCCTCGATCGACGACAGCAGGCCCGATGCCTCCCCGCAGACATAGGAGCCCGCGCCGCGGTAGATGACGACGTCGCAGGAGAACTCCGACCCCATGATGTTCGCGCCGAAGTAGCCGGCCGCATACGCCTCCTCGACGGCAGCGGCCAGCCGCCGGTACGGAAGGTCGAATTCGCCGCGGATGTAGACGAACGCGTTGCGCACCTGCAGCGCATAGGAGGCCAGCAGCATCGACTCGAGCAGCAGGTGGGGCGCGTGCTCGAGGATCCAGCGGTCCTTGAACGTGCCCGGCTCGCCCTCGTCAGCGTTGGCGCAGAGGTAATGGGGTTGGTGGTCGTTGAGGTGCACGACGCCCCACTTGCGGCCGGCGGGAAACGCGGCGCCGCCGTGGCCGAGCAGTCCCGAAGCGGTGACTTCCCTCGTGATCTCCTCCGGCTTCATCGTCGCCAGCGCGCGGCGCAGCGTCGCATAGCCGTCGCGGGCGACATAGTCCGCCAGGGTGTGCGAGGTCGCGGTGACGGGAAACGTCATCAGCAGTTGGGTGCCGGGCATCTAGCCTCGCCTCCGCAACGTCGCGTGCTGGTCGGGGCGTCGCCTCATGCTCGCTTCAATTCTTCGAGCAGCCGGTCCAGCTTCTCGATGCTCATGTTCTCGTGATAGGTGTCGTTGACCATCACCACCGGTGCCGTGCCGCACGAACCGAGGCACTCGGCCGTCGACAGCGTGAACATGCCGTCGGGGGTGGTTTGCCCGGGGGCGACGCCCAGCCGGCGCGACAGGTGATCGATCAGGCGCTCGGCGCTGCGCATCGAGCACGTGACATTGCGGCAGGCCTGCAGGTGCCAGCGCCCGATGGCCGCCCGCCTGAACTGCGTGTAGTAGGACAGCACTTCCTCGATCTGGATGCGGGGCACCCCGAGGTACTCCACGAGCCCGTCGATGTCGGCGTCGGCCACGAAGCCGCGGTCCTCCTGGATGCGGCGCACGCAGGGCAGCACGAGCGAGGACTCGAATCCCGCGGGGAAGCGGGCCTTGAGCTTCTCGAATTCCGGGATGAGATGCTTCATGGCCGACCCCGGGTCGGCTCGCCTGCGCGCGGTCCGGTGCGTGCGCGTTCACTCATCGGTCGCACTCCCCGCCGATCATGTTGATCGAGCCGAACGTGGGGACGATGTCGGCGAGCTGATAGCCGTCGAGCATGCGGTGAACGCCGCCCACGTGGACGAAGCTCGGCGCGCGCACGTGCACCTTGGCCGGAATGCCGCCGCCGGTGCTGACGATGTAGAACCCGAGTTCGCCGTTGGGCGATTCGTGCGCCGCGTAGGCCTCGCCTGCCGGCACCTGCGGACCATCCATCACCAGCTTGAAGTGGTTGATCAGCGATTCGATTTCGGAATAGACGAGGTGCTTCTCCGGCAGCGTGAAGCGGTGGTCGTCCACATTGATCGGACCGGCCGGCAGCGTGTCGATCAGTTGCCGGATCATGTGCACCGACTCGTCCATCTCGCACATCCGGATGTAGTAGCGATCGTAGTTGTCGCCGTTGATGCCCACCGGCACCGCGAAGTCGAGATCGGCATAGGCGAGGTACGGCGTGTCGCGGCGCAGGTCCCGCGGCGCGCCGGTGGAGCGGAGGATGACGCCGGTGTACCCCCAGTTGATGGCGTCGGCGGTGGAGATCACGCCGACGTTGCGCATGCGGTCGATGAAGATCCGGTTGCGGTCCATCAGGCCGTGCACGCGGCCCACGAAATCCTCGTACTGGTCGAGGATCGCTTCCAGGCGCGCAAGCCAGCCGTCCGGAAGATCGCGCGCCAGACCGCCGATGCGGCCGTAGGTGTAGGTCACGCGCGCACCGGTCAGGGCCGCCAGGTGCTCGTACATATAGTCGCGGACCATGACGAGGTAGAGAAATGCCGTCATCGCGCCCAGTTCCATCAGGCCTGCCGCGATGCAGGTCAGGTGGTCGACGATGCGCGAATACTCCGACAGCAGCGTGCGCAGATGCCGGCAGCGCGGCGTGATGGTGATCTCCGCCAGCGTCTCCACCGCTTCGCAGTAGGCAAAGTCGTTGATCAGTGCCGAGACGTAGTTGAGCCGGTCCACGTACGGGATGAGGTTGTGCCAGGTGTGCGACTCGCACTCCTTCTCGAAGCCGCGATGCAGGTAGCCGCAGTGCACGTCGGTGCGCACCACCCGCTCGCCGTCGAGCTCGGCGATGATCTGGACGGTGCCGTGCGTGGCCGGGTGCGACGGGCCGATGTTGACGATGACGTGGTCGTCGTGGCCGGTGGTACCGAACGCCGGCCGTACCGGATTGGGCAGTGTGAATTCGGGCAGCTTGGCGTCAAGTGGGGCCATGGTTGCGCGCGCCTATTTCCGCTCACTTGCGATAAGGAACCAGCGGCTGTTCCCGGAGCTTCGGATAGTCCTTGCGCAGCGGATGCCCGACGAAGCCTTCGTAGAGCAGGATCGGCCGCAGGTCGGGGTTGCCGTGAAAGTCGATCCCGTACATGTCGTGGCACTCGCGCTCCATGATCCCCGCGGCGCCGTAGAGCGACACCAGCGACGCGACGGCAGGAGCGGCATCGGGCACCACGGCCTTCAGCCGGATACGCACGAAGTGACGGGTCGAATAGAAGTGATGCACGACCTCGAAGCGCGGCTGCCGCGGCAGCCAGTCGATTGCCGTGACGTCGAGGAACAGGTCGAAGCCGAACTCGTCCTTCAGCACCTGCACGACCTCGAACAGTCGGGCCGGCGGCAGGGACACCACGAACATGCCGTGCGCCTGCGTCACCGCACACTCCATTGACGGCAGGCGCTGCTGCAGGCGTTCGAGGCTGGCCGTCATCAGAAGTCCCGCGTGATGATCGGATGCCGGGACCGGGCGATCTTGTCCTGCAGCTGCATGATGCCGTCGATCACCATTTCCGGACGCGGCGGGCAGCCCGGGACGTAGATGTCCACCGGAATGATCCTGTCGATGCCCTGTACGGCGGCATAGTTCTGGTAGAACCCGCCGCTGGTGGCGCAGACGCCGAAGGCCATCACCCACTTCGGCTCGCACATCTGCTCGTAGACCCGGTACAGGACCGGCGCCTGCTTGTGCGTCACCGTGCCGACGACCATCAGGAGGTCGGCCTGGCGGGGCGAGAAGCGCGGCAGCGCGGCGCCGAACCGGTCGGTGTCGTAGGGCGACGAGCTGACCGCCATGAATTCCATCGCGCAGCACGCGGTGACGAACGGATACGGAAACAGCGAGAACTTGCGCGCCCACCCCACCAGCTCGTCCTTCTTCGTGGTGATGTATTCGAACGCGGCGGACTTGCCGCCGGCGGGATGAATCGGGATCGGGATGGGGTTGAAGGCCATGGCTACTCGGTGACGGCCTCGAGCAGCCGCGCCTTGTAGACATAGAGCAGGATCAGCACCAGCAGGAAGATGAAGATGCCGAAGGTGGCCAGCATGAAGCTCGTCAGCGGTTGGGCCCCGAGCGCCCAGATGAACAGGAACACGGTCTCGAGGTCGAACAGGATGAACGCGATCGCCACGCCGTAGTACTTGATCGGGACGGCCTTGATATTGCGGGTGTCCACCGGCGTCGCGCCGCATTCGAAGGGTTCCATCTTCAGCGCCGAGCCGACGGGCTTGGGTCCGAGGACGTAGTTCAGCGCCAGCGTGACGGCGACAAAGGACAGGATCGCCCCCATGTACAGCAGGAAGACGACGTAAGGATTGACCGTGGTGTCCATGGCTGGGTGCAACGCTCCCCTCGAGTCACGGTATGGTCCGTCGGCGTCTCGCGCGCCTTTCCGTGTCTGCGTACAGTAGGCGCGTCCTCCGCCGGATCGTTTGACTTGGATCAACGCCACGCCAGACGCCATCCGGCGACGCCGGCGGGCCGGATGGCCGGGCGCGTACACCGGCAAGCACGACCATGACCTAGGTCAAACCCGCAGGGTGTGCGCCGGAGTAGTTTCCTTCGTCGTCGTGGTTCAGGCGCGGTGCTGTTGCGGCAAGGGGAGAGGCGGTTGCCAACATTCGACCAGACGTTCGCGCGCGACCTTCCGGCGCCCTATGCGCAGATCCTGCGGGAAGCGGCGGCAATCGTTCCGGCGCCGCGGCTCGTCTGCGATCCCCTGCGCCTGCTGGCATGGGGCAGCGACGCAAGCTTCTACCGGCTGGTGCCGAAACTCCTGGTCGTGATCGACAGCGAGAGCGAACTGGTCGCCGTGCTGGCGATCTGCGCCCGTCTGCGTGCGCCCGTCACCTTCCGCGCGGCGGGCACGAGCCTGTCCGGGCAGGCCATCAGCGATTCGGTGCTGATCCTGCTGGGCGACCATTGGCGCGGCTGCGTGCCGGCCGCGGATGGCGCCACGATCACGCTGCAGCCGGGCGTGATCGGCGCGGTCGCCAACCGCCGCCTCGCCCCGTTTCGCCGCAAGATCGGCCCCGATCCCGCGTCGATCGACACGGCAATGATCGGCGGCATCGCCGCCAACAACGCGAGCGGCATGTGCTGCGGCACCGACCAGAACAGCTATCGGACGCTGGCAGGCATGCGCATGGTGCTGGCCGATGGCACGATCCTCGATACGCGCGATCCGGCAAGCCGCGCGGCCTTCGTCGCGGCCCGGCCGGCACTGGTGCGCGACCTCGCCGCCCTCGGTGCCGGCGTGCGCGCCAATGCGGCACTGGCGGCGCGCATCCGCCACAAGTTCAGGATGAAGAACACCACGGGCTACAGCCTCAATGCGCTGGTGGATCACGCCGACCCCATCGACATGCTCGCGCACCTGATGATCGGGTCGGAGGGCACGCTGGGCTTCATCAGCGAGATCACCTACCGCACGGTGCCCGACCACGCCGACAAGGCGAGCGCCCTGATCCTGTTCGACGAACCCGAGATCGCCTGCCGCGCCGTGACGATCCTGACCGGCCAGCCGGTGGACGCCGTGGAGCTGGCCGATCGTGCGGCGCTGCGGTCCGTGGAGGGCAAGCCGGGCCTGCCGGCTGCGCTGCGCGAAGTCGGCCCGAACGGTGCCGCCCTGCTCGTCGAAACGCGCGCGCCGGACCCGGCCGCCCTGGCCGCGCAGATCAATGCCATCGAGGCGGCGCTCGCCGGCATGCCCACCCACGGGCCGGTTCACTTCTCCACCGACGTCACCGAAACGGCGCGGTACTGGAACGTGCGCAAGGGCATGTTCCCGTCGGTGGGCGCCATGCGCCGCGTAGGCACCACGGTGATCATCGAGGACGTGGCTTTTCCGGTCGCCCGCCTGGCCGAGGCCACGCTCGATCTCCAGCGGCTGCTGGCGGCGCACGGCTATCCGGAGGCGATCATCTTCGGCCATGCGCTGGCGGGCAACCTGCACTTCGTCTTCACGCAGGACTTCAACGACCCGGCCGAGGTGGCCCGCTATCGCGGCTTCATGGATGCGCTGTGCCGGATGGTGGTCGACAAGTACGACGGCTCGCTCAAGGCCGAGCACGGCACCGGCCGCAACGTCGCCCCGTACGTCGAGCTCGAATGGGGCGCGGAAGCCTACGCGCTGATGCGGCAGTTGAAGCGCCTGATCGATCCCGAGGGGCTGCTCAATCCCGGCGTCATCCTCAACGACAACCCGACGGCCCACGTGCAGGACTTGAAGCCGCTGCCGGCGTGCGATCCGCTCGTCGACAAGTGCATCGAATGCGGCTTTTGCGAGCCGAAGTGTCCGTCGCGCGGGCTCACGCTGTCGCCGCGGCAGCGCATCGTCGGCTGGCGCGAGATTGCGCGGCGCGAAGGCACTGGTGCCGACAAGGCCGAAACGGCGACGCTGCGCAAACTCTACGACTATCACGGCATCGACACGTGCGCGGCGTGCGGGCTGTGCGCTACGGCCTGTCCCGTCGGGATCGAGACCGGCGTGCTGATCAAGGCGCTGCGCGGGCGGCGGCTCGGCCCCCTCGCCCATCGCGTCGGCGCCGGCGTCGCCGCGCACTACGCGGTCACCACGGCCGGCGTCCGCGCCGGGCTTGCCGCCGCCGATATGCTGCATGGACTGGTCGGCACCACGGTGATGCGGCGCGCCCTCGACGGCGTGCGGCACGCTTCGGGCGGCCGGATACCCAAGTGGTCGCCGGCATTGCCACGCGCCACGCACTTTCGTCCCGGCGTGGCACGCCCGCCCGACGCGGCGGAGCGCGTCGTGTACTTTCCAAGCTGCGCCGCACGCAACATGGGTGCGCAGCGCGGCGACGCCACGGAGCCGCTGCCGCTGGCGGCGGAGCGCCTGTTCCGCAAGGCGGGATTCGACGTCGTCTATCCGCAGGGCCTCGCCGAGCTCTGCTGCGGTCAGCCCTTCGAAAGCAAGGGTCTCGCAGCCGCGGCCGACATGAAGTCGGCGGAACTCGAGCAGGCCCTGCTGGCGGCGAGCGACAACGGGCGCTGGCCCATCGTGTTCGATACCAGCCCGTGCGCCTACCGGATGAAGCGTTTCGGCGCCGGACGCATCGACATCCGGGACAGCATCGAATTCATCCACGACACCGTGCTGCCGCGCGTGAACATCGCCCCCAGACACGAGCCGGTGGTCGTCCATCCGGTGTGCAGCGTGCGCAAGATGGGCACGGTGGACAAGCTCGCCGCCATCGCGGCGCGCTGCAGCGCCGAGGTCGTCATGGTCGACGCCGTGCTGTGCTGCGGCTTTGCCGGCGACAAGGGCTTCAACCGACCCGAGCTCAATGAACACGCGCTGCGGCATCTGCGACCGGGTCTGCCGGCCGGGTGCAGCCACGGCTACTCTTCAAGCCGGACCTGCGAGATCGGCCTGTCCGAGCAGGCGGGCTTCCCGTATCGCTCGTTCGTGCATCTCGTCGATGCGTGCGCCAGCGCCTGCCCGGCAAGTCCGGCCGTGGACCCGTTGCAGGGGCCACCCGCAACGCAGGAGGACCGCAACCCATGAAGGCCGCCCTGTTCGTCCCGTGCTACGTGGACGCGTTCTTTCCCGAAGTGGCGATCGCCACGCTCGAACTGCTCGAGCGCCTCGGCGTCACCGTCGAGTATCCGC
>JANNYI010000562.1:0-3796 GCA_031410015.1 Betaproteobacteria bacterium
CCGTCACCACGGCCGGGTAGATGAGCGCCAGTATCACTTTCTGCCGCAGCGCTTCGCGGGCCTCGAGGTAATCCGCCAGGCTGGCCAGCACCTCCGGCAACCGCCCGGTCTCCGAGCCTGCGCCCACCAGCCCGCGGTACAACGGCGAGAACGCGCGCGGATAGCGCGCCAGCGCCGCGGTCAACGACTCGCCGGTGGTGACGTGTGCACGCAGCGCCGCCGCAAGCCTGGCAGCGCGGGGATCGTCGGCCTGCTCGCCGACGGCGGCCAGCGCCTGGTCGAGCGGCAAGCCGGATTGGGTCAGCGTGGCCAACTGGCGCGTGGTCAAGGCCAGCAGCGGTGCGGGCAACCGGAGCCACCCCGAGCTGTCCGCGCGCGGTGCGGCTGCCGTCACCGCGGTGGGCGTGAGTCCCTGCGCGCGCAGCTGGTCGCGCGCGGCGCGCGGCGTGTCGGCCTCGACCACGCCCTGGCGCACCCGGCCCTGGTCGTCGACGGCCTCCCACCGATACGCGGCCGATGACATGGCGCGCCGCTACGCTTCGCGCGTCACGCGCAGCAACTCGGCGAGCGACGTGCTGCCTTCCGCGACGAGCCGCGCCCCGTCCTGCCGCAGGCTGCGCATCGCCGCCGCAGCGGCCGCTGCGCGCAGTTCCAGTTCGCCGGCGCCGGCATGCACGATCCGGCGAATGTTGTCGTCGACGACGAGCAGTTCGTAGATGCCCGTGCGGCCGCGAAACCCGCTGTGACGACACGCGTCGCATCCCGGTGCCGTCGTCAACGCCTGTGTCGCCGGCAGGCCCATCGTGGCCAGCAACGCGGCTTCCGCCGCCGACGGCGCATGCGTGGTCTTGCACACCGGACACAGCGTGCGCACCAGCCGCTGCGCCAGCACGCCGAGCAGGCTCGATGCGAGCAGGTAGGGCTCCACACCCATGTCCGCCAGCCGGGTGACGGCGCTGGACGCGTCGTTGGTATGCAGCGTGGCCAGCACGAGGTGCCCGGTAAGGGAAGCCTGCACGGCGATCTGCGCGGTCTCGAGGTCGCGGATCTCGCCGATCATGATGATGTCCGGGTCCTGCCGCAGGATGGCCCGCAACGCGCGCGCGAAATCGAGTTCGATTCGCGGATTGACCTGCGTCTGCGCCACGCCGTCCAGCGCGTACTCGATCGGGTCCTCCACCGTCATCATGTTGACGGCGCCGCGCGGCAGCCGCGACAGCGCGGCATACAGCGTCGTGGTCTTGCCCGAGCCGGTGGGCCCCGTCACCAGCAGGATGCCGTGCGGCTGCCGGATCAGCGTGTCGATCACCTCGAGGGTGCGCGCGTCCATGCCAAGCGCCGTCAGGTCGAGCCGCGCACTGTCGCGATCGAGGAGGCGCAGCACCACGCGCTCGCCGGCCCCGGTGGGCAGCGTGGACATCCGCACGTCCACCTGCTTGTCGCCCAGCTTCAGCGCGATGCGGCCGTCCTGTGGCAGGCGCTTCTCGGCAATGTCGAGACTGGCCATGATCTTCAAGCGCGACACCAGCGCCGCGTGCAGCGCGCGCGGCGGCTCGATGATGTCGCGCAGCACGCCGTCGACGCGAAAGCGCACGACGCTGCGCGACTCGAAGGGCTCGAAGTGCAGGTCGGACGCGCGCTCGCGCAGTGCCTGCAGCAGCAGCGCGTTGATCATCCGGATGACCGGCGCCTGCGTGGTGCTGTCGAGCAGGTCCTCCGTGACCGGCATGTCCTGCATCAGCCGCGCGAGATCCGTCTCGCGGGCGAGATCGGTGGCCATCGTGGCGGTGGCCGCCGGGGCGCCCTGGTTGTAGGCCTGCGCCAATTCCCGCGCGAATTCGTCCGCGGCGATTCCACGCGCGACCAGCGGCCGCTGCAACACACGCTTGACCTCGATCACGCCATCCGCGGTCGCGTCGGGCCGCAGCAGGACCACGACGGCCTCGCCTTCGAGACCGGCGGGCAGCACGCCGTGCGTCTTCGCGAAAGCATAGGGAATCAGCGCGGCGAGCGCCGCGAAGCTGGGCGGCAACGGCGGGCGGGCAGTCATCGCGCGGGCGCAGGTGGCGGCGGTCGCGCTAACGCGCGGGAGGTGGTGCGAAAGCCGGGGCCGGGTCGGGCGCCGGCTCCCGCGGCGGCGGCGTGATGCTGGGCAGGTTGCCCTCGGGCGTGCCCGGCATCGTTCCCTTCGGCGGCAGCGTCGGGACCGTCTGGTCCTGCCAGAAGAGTCGCTCCGGCGGCCGGCTCTTGTCCTGCTCGCCCATGATGTAGTCGTAACGCTCCGAGGTCAGCGCCCGCCCCTGCGCGTCGTTGCGCACGACGGTGGGCTTGAGGAAGATCATCAGGTTGACCTTCTGCCGCTTGCGCGCGTCGTAGCGGAAGAACGGCCCGATCAGCGGCAGGTCGCCAAGCACCGGCACACGATCCGAACCGTCCGAGAAGCTGTCCTGGATCAGGCCTCCCAGCACTGCCACCTGCTGGTCGTCGACGATCACCGACGACTCCAGCGCGCGCTTGGACAGCACGAGCCCGGTCGTCGTGCTGAAGGACTCGATACGCGACACTTCCTGGTAGATGGCGAGGCGAATCGTGCCGCCTTCGGTGATCTGTGGCTTCACGCGCAGCAGCACGCCGATATCCCGGCGGTCGACGGTGGTGAACGGCTGCACGGTGGACGACGACCCGGTGGTGGCGTACTGCCCCGTGACGATCGGCACGTTCTGGCCGACGATGATGCGCGCTTCTTCGTTGTCGAGTGTCAGCAGGGTCGGTGTGGACAGGATGTTGGCGCCCGCTTCCTGCTCCAGCGCGCGGGCGAGAAAGCCGAGATTGGTGATGGTACCGAGCCCCGGGATGCTGACGGTGCCGTTGATCACACCGAGATTCAGGCCCTGCCCCAGCGAGCCCAGGTTGACCGAACCGGAGATGATGTTGTTGCCGCTGTCGCGCGTACCGAAGTTGGTGCCGCCGAAGCCCTGCACGTTGGACTTGTTGATGCCCTGCAGGATCTGCCACTGAATGCCGAACTCGGCCATCCGTTCGGCCGCCACCTCGACGATCAGCGCCTCGACGAACACCTGCGCCCGCCGCACATCGAGCTTCTCGATGATGGACCGCAGGTTGTTGTAGATGGGCTCGGGACCCATGATGACCAGCGCATTGTTGGCAATGTCGGCCTGGATCATCAGGCCGCCGGGCAATGCCGCGCCGCCGCCGGCATTGCCGCCCGCGAACGGGTTGGCCGTGGCGGCCGAAGACGCTGCAGCCGGATTCGCATTCGCATTGGAGGCCAACGCCGAGCCGAGTTGATTGCCGATCGCCGACGGTGCCGACGACGGCGCCGGAACGGCATCGCTGCCGCCGGACAGCAGCGCGCGCAGCGTCTGCGCCACGCGTGCCGCATCGGCATTCTTGAGGTACACGATGAACATGTTGCCGCCCGGACGCCCCGGCGTGTCGAGCTGCTCGACCAGTGCCTTGGCACGCGCGGCTCGCGCCGGATTCTCCGAGCGCAGCAGGATGCTGTTGGAGCGCGGGTCGGCCACCACCGTCACGCGCTGCTGCGTATCGGCCGGCTGCCCGGTCGCCACGCCGGCTTCGGCGCCGAGCAAACGGTTGAGAAGCGGCACGAGATCGATCGCGGACGCGTATTTGAGCGTGACCACCAGCGGCTCGCCCGCCGGCGGCTGGTCGAGCGACGCGATGATCTTCTCGATGCGGCGCAGGTTCTCCGCATAGTCGGTGATGATCAATGCATTCGTGCCGGGATACGCGGTGATGGTGTTGCTGGGCGTGA
>JANNYI010000563.1:0-32123 GCA_031410015.1 Betaproteobacteria bacterium
GCTCGGTCTGGATCGGCTCGAGTTCGCCGATCTGCTGCCGTGCCTCGAGCTCCAGCTTTTCCTTCGTCGCCAGCTCGTCACGCGGGGCGATCAGCACGACATTGCCGTTCTTGCGCATGTCGAGGCCCTTGGTCTGCAGGATGATGTCGAGCGCCTGATCCCACGGAATGTCCTTCAGCCGCAGTGTAAGGCTGCCCTGCACCGTGTCGCTGGTGATGATGTTGAGACCGGTGAAATCGGCAATCACCTGGAGTACCGCGCGCACTTCGACGTTCTGGAAATTGAGCGACAGCTTCTCGCCCTTGTAGCCGCCACGCGAGCCCTGGATCAGCTTGTTGGGGTCTTCCTGAATCGGCTTGATCTCGAGGATGAACCGGTTGTCGGTCTGGTAGGCCGAGTGCTCCCACAGTCCGCGCGGCTCGATCACCATGCGCGCATTGGAGCCCTGCGGGAACGTCTCGATCGTGACCACCGGCGTGCCGAAATCGGCCACGTCCATGCGCCGCTCGAGATTGCGGGGCACGTTGGTCTTCAGGAAGTCGACGACCAGCGTGCGGCCCTGCTGGCGGATGTCGATCCCGGCGGTGCTGTCGGACAGGTCGACGACGATGCGGCCTTCGCCGTTGCGACCGCGACGGAAGTCGATGTCGCGCAAGGCGTGCTGCGTCTCGCTGGGCTTGGCCTCGGCGAAGCGCTGCACGGTTTCGGAGCCGGCCCTGGCCGTTTCCTGGTCGTTGAGCGTCACGATGACCGTGTTGCCCTCCACCGTGGTCTCGAACGACTGCGGCTTGTTGAGATTGAACACGACCCGCGTGCGATTGCCTGCGGTGATCATGTTGAGGCTGCGCAGCGCGGCTTCGTCCACCACCCGCTGCGTGGCGCCCAGGCCGTTGGCGGTGTCGAGGAAATCGAGCGCGATGCGCGGCGGGCTCTGGATCGAAAACGTGGCCGGCGGGTTGACGGGGGGATTCTTGAGCTGGAAGCGCACCACCGTGCGTCCGGAAGCGGCCTTGGAAACGGTGACCTGATCGAGGCTGTTGGGTACCTGCGCCGTGGCGATGCCCGCAATGAGCCATGCTCCGAGCGCAGCCAGAAAGATGTGCCAGCCCCGGGGCTTCGCAACAGCCGCGGGGAAGGTTGGGTTGCCGGTCAAGGCGTTCATCGTCTGCGCTCCTGTGGTCGTGCTTCGGCTTGCTGCAACTGCAATGTGCTCGATCGTTCGGTCCAGTCGCCGGCGCCATCCTGCACCAGCTCCTTCAGCTTCACTTCGCTGTCGCCGATGCCGGTGACAACGCCAAAATTCTGGCCAAGATAATTGCCCGCCCGCACCTGGTAGACGTCGCGTTCGGGCGTGCGTACCAGCGCGTACACCGTCTTGTTCTTCTCCAGCGTCCCCACCATTGCCAGCGATTCCAGCGGGAATGATTCCAGAGGCTCCCGCCGCCGCGTGAGGTCGGGCGAGAGCTTGCTGGCCCCCTTGGTCGGCTCGATCTTGCGCGGCTTGAACGGGTCCGGCAGGTCGAAGGCGTTGTAGGCGAACGGCTCGTAGGCCCGGATCTGCGGCAACGGATCGAGCTTGCCGCGCGCGCCCTTGCCCTGGTCGTTCATCCACGCCCGCAGATCCTGGTGGCTTTCGCCGCCGCAGCCCGCGAGCAGGATCGTGGAGACCATGACCATGGCGAGGGCGCGCATCACTTCTTGCCCTTTGCCGCGCCCGCCTTGGCCTTGGCGATCGCCTTCTGCTTGGCGATCTCCTCCTCGTCCAGGTACCGGAACGTCTTGGCTTCGGCGTCCAGCGAAAGCACGCCCTTGTCGTTGGCGATGACGACATCGTTGAGCGTCACGATCCGCGGCAGCTGGGCCACGTCGCTCGCGAACGCGCCCATGTCGTGATAGGTGCCGGTGATGCGAATCTTGATCGGCAGCTCGGCGTAGAACTCCGCCATCTTCTCCTGCGCGGCAGGCCTGAACAATTCGAACTGCAGGCCGCGCCCGAGGCCCGCCTGATTGATGTCGGTGAGCAGTGCATCGATCTCCGACCGATTGGGCAGCTGCTTGACCAGCGCGCCGAAGGATTGCTCGACCTCGGTCAATTGCTGGACGTAGAGCTCGAAATTGATGGCTTTCGCCTTCTTTTGTCCGTACTGGACCTTCAGTTTTTCTTCCTCGGCCTGGGCAACTTCGAGCGAGTCCCATTGGTCGCGCCAGTCGAGAAAATAGCCGGCGACCAGGATCACGACGAACAGGCCGAACAGAATCGCGATCTTGGGCAGCAGCGGCCAGTTGCCGACGTCCCGTATGTTGAGCCGGCGGAGTTCTTCGAGGTTCATGCCGGCCTCCGCGGGTCGCTAAGCGATGCCTTGGCGGGCGCCTTGGCCGGCGCGGCCGGCGCTCCGGGTGCACCCTTCGCGGGCGCGGCGGAATCCTTCACTTCGATCGGCGCCACGCGCTTCACCAGGAAACTCAGCGTGAACTCGTTGATCTTTTGTTCCCCGGCCTTGGGCGCTCCGGGAGCCGGCACCAATTTGATCTCGACCAGTTCGGGATTGGTGAGCCACGGCGAGGCCTCGATGTTGCGCATCAGCGTGGACACGCGGGCATTGGACTGGGCGTAGCCCGTCACTATGACCTTGGCCCCCGTCTGCTTCACACTGCGCAGGTAGATGCCATCCGGGAGCTGCCGCACGAGTTGGTCCAGCAGGTGGACGGCTTCACTGCGATTGGCCTGCAGGGTTTCCACGACCTGCTTGCGCGACAGCACCGCCGAGATCTGCTCGCGCAGGCGGTCGATTTCCTTGATCTGCTCGTCGAGCTTGGCGATTTCCTGCTTCAGCAGCGTATTGCGGGCGGTCTGGTTGTCGATGCGGGCGGCGAGCACGCCGTGGACCAGCGCAACCACCGCGAGGCCGAGCACCGCCAGCGACAACGACAGCGAGATGAACTGGCGCTGGCGGGCCTGGCGCTTCTGCTCCCGGTGGGGAAGCAGATTGATGCGTACGCCGGCCATTACTCGAAGCTCCGCAGGGCAAGTCCGGTGGCGATGAGCAGCATCGGCGCGTCCTGCGCCAGGGCACGGGGCCGGATGCGGTCCGAGGCCTGCATGGCGGAAAAGGGATTGGCGATGACCGTGGCCACGCCGGCGCGCTTGGAAACGAGTTCATCGATGCCCGGCAGCGCGGCGCAGCCGCCGGCGAGCACGATCTGGTCGACCTGGTTATGCGACGTCGAAGTGAAGAAGAACTGCAGCGCCCGGGTGATTTCCAGCGCCAGCGTTTCCATGAACGGTTGCAGCACATCGTTGTCGTAGGTTTCGGGCAGCCCCTGGTTCTTCTTGGCGGATTCGGCTTCTTCCGGCGAGAGGTTGAAGGCGCGCTGGATGTCCTGCGTCAGCTGGTTGCCGCCGAAGGCCTGGTCCCGGGAGAACAGAAATTGGCCGTTGCGGAGCACATAGAAGTGGGTGACGTGGGCGCCGATGTCCACCAGCGCGATGTTCTGGTCGCGGCCGTTGGCCGGCAGCGACGGCGCAATCAGCGAAAACGCCTCCTGCGTGGCGTACGACTCGACGTCCATCACCCGCGGCTTGAGGCCGGCTGCCTCGGCAATGGCCACCCGGTCCTCGACCTTTTCCTTGCGCGAGGCCGCGATCAGGACCTCGACCTCGTCCGGGTTGTTGGGCGCAGGGCCGAGGATCTGGAAATCGAGGTTGACCTCGTCGAGCGCAAACGGGATGTACTGGTTGGCTTCGGCCTCGACCGTCAGCTCCAGCTCCTCTTCCTTCTGGCCGGCCGGCACGATGATCTTTTTGGTGATCACCATCGCGGCGGGCAACGACATGGCAACATTGCGGTTGCGGCTGCCGAGGCGTTTCCAGCCCCGCTTCAGGGCGTCGCTGACCTGGTCCAGGTTGGCGATGTTCCCGTCCGCGACGAGATCCTTGGTCAGGGGCTCGATGGCATAGCGCTCGAGCCGGTAAGTTCCCTTGCCGGTTTGAGTAAGTTCGACCATCTTGATCGAGGTCGACGCGATGTCGACACCAATCAGCGCCGGTGACTTGGTTTTGAAGATGTCGAGCACAGTGGAAAGCTTTTCGGCAACCATGGCGATCTTCGGGCGAGAATGCTGATAATTTACATTAAACTCTGGCAGCAAGTATGAACCTTGTCAATTTGTTTCCCCCAATCCTGCAACACTTGTTGCGCATTTGGCAGCATCCTGATGTCCAATGGCCGTACTGACGCAAGTTTCATTCCTACGTGCTAAAGCGCTGGCTTCTCTATCTTGGTTCCGTGGTTCTCGGCCTGGGCGTCGTGGGCGCCCTGCTGGGAGCCTTTGTCCTGGCCCTCCTCTGGCCCACGCTGCCGTCGCTCGAAGCGCTGACCGACTACCAGCCAAAGATTCCATTGCGGGTAGTTTCGGCCGAGGGCGCCCTGCTGGGCGAATTCGGAGAGGAACGGCGTGCCGTGGTGTCGATCCGGGAAGTCCCGGATGTCATGAAACAGGCCATTTTGGCCGCAGAAGACGAGCGGTTCTATCAACACGGGGGTGTTGACTATTTAAGTATCGCCCGGGCGGCTCTGTCCAACCTGGCGTCGGGTACCCAGCAGGGCGCGGGCACGATCACGATGCAGGTTGCCCGCAATTTTTTCCTGACCCGGGAAAAGACCGTCACCCGCAAGCTGCGCGAAGTGCTGCTGGCCTGGAAGATCGAGGCCAACCTCACCAAGGACGAGATCCTCGAGCTCTACCTCAACCAGATCTTCCTGGGCCAGCGGTCCTACGGCTTCGGGGCCGCGGCACAGATCTATTTCGGCAAGTCGCTGCAGGACATCTCGGTGGCCGAGGCGGCGATGCTGGCGGGCTTGCCCAAGGCCCCCTCCGCCTACAATCCGGTCACCAATCCGCGCCGCGCCAAGACCCGCCAGCTTTATGTGCTGCGGCGGATGCATGACCTGCGCTACATCACGGATGCCCAGTTCAAGGAGGCGCAGGGCGCGCCGCTCAACGTCCGCCAGGGCCTTCGCGACGCTTTGCCGACGCATGCGGAATCGGTGTCGGAAATGGCCCGCCAGGTGGTTTTCGACGCCTACGGCGAGGACGCCTACACCCGGGGCATCACTGTCTGGACCACCGTGCGCAAGGCCGACCAGGAGGCTGCCTATGCCGCCGTCCGCCGCGGCGTCATCGACTACGACCGCCGCCACGGCTACCGGGGACCGGAGGGCTACATCAACCTGCCGGCCGACCCGGCCGAGCGCGAGCAGGCGCTCGACCGCGTCTTCCAGGACACGGCTGACAGCGACAACCTGGCGCCGGCCGTGGTCCTCGAGGTGACGGCAGCCGAGGTCAAGGCGGTGCTGGCGTCGGGCGACAGCGTAGCCGTCAGCGGTGACGGCCTGCGCTTCGCGGCCCGGAACCTGACGGACAAGGCGCCAGCCACGCAGCGAATTCGCCCGGGTGCCGTAATTCGGCTCACCGCGGACGAAAAGGGGCGCTGGTCCATCGCCCAGCTGCCCCAGGCCGAGTCCGCGCTGGTGGCCATGGCTCCGGGCGATGGCGCCATCCTGGCGCTGGTGGGCGGCTTCGACTACGAACGCAACAAGTTCAACCACGTGACGCAGGCCCAGCGGCAGCCCGGCTCCTCGTTCAAGCCGTTCATCTACTCCGCTGCCCTCGAGAAGGGCTTCTCGCCGGCCACCATCATCAACGACGCCCCGTTCTTCGTGCCGGGGGACAAGGCGGGCGGCGAGGATTGGGAGCCCAAGAACTACGACGGCAAGTTCGACGGCCCGATGCGCCTGCGCATGGCGCTGGCCAAGTCGAAGAACCTCGTCACCGTGCGGGTGCTGCAGGCCATCGGGCCGCAGTACGCGCAGGACTACATTGCCCGCTTCGGCTTCGATCCGAAGCAGCACCCTGCGTACCTGACGATGGGGCTGGGCGCGGGCTCCACCACGCCGCTGCAGATGGCGGCCGCCTATTCGATCTTCGCCAACGGCGGGTATCGCGTGGCGCCGTACCTCATCACGCGGATCACGGATGCGAAGGGCAATGTGCTGTCGGAAGCGAAGCCCAACGTGGCAGGCGAGAACGCCGAGCGCGCGATCGACCCGCGCAATGCGTTCGTCATGACGACGCTCCTGCGGGACGTCGTCGTCTTCGGTACCGGCGCACGCGCGATGCAGCTGGGGCGGCGCGACCTGGCCGGCAAGACGGGCACCACCAACGACAACATCGACGCCTGGTTCTGCGGCTTCAATGCGTCTCAGGTCGGCGTGGCGTGGATCGGTTTCGACCAGCCCAGGAGCCTCGGTACCAACGAGACCGGCGGCGTTGCCGCGTTGCCCATCTGGATGAGCTACATGCAGCGCGCACTCAAGGGCATTCCGGAAAAACCGCTGGTGGTCCCGGACGGCATCATCTCGGTGCGCATCAATGCGGACACCGGGCTGCGCGACGAATCGAGCAGTATCAGCGATTACTTCTTCGCCGAGTTTCCGCCGCGCGGAGGCGGTGAGGGCCTCGCCCCCACGGTACCGGGAAAGGCCGCGCCGGACGTTCGCGACCAGCTGTTCTAGCGTGCCCCCGCAACCGATGGGACGCCGCCACGAGCGCATGCAAGGATCCGCCGCCCCGGCATTCGCCGACCGCGCGGCGCAGAATCGCGCGCGCATCGCACAGGCCGCGGCGAGGTTCATTGCCGAGCACGGGATCGCGGACTGGAGCCTCGCCAAACGCAAGGCGGTGCGGCTCCTGGGCCTGCCCGAGCGCGAAGCCCTTCCGGGCGACGACGACATCGAGGCGGCGCTGGTCGAATACCACGCGCTGTTCGGCGGCGAGGCGCACTCGGCGCGGCTGCGCGCGCAGCGCGAGGAGGCATTGCGCTGGATGCGCAATCTCGCCGCGTTTGCGCCGGAACTGGTCGGCGGCGTCGCCGCGGGCTGGGCCACGGCGCACTCCGACATCCGACTCGAGCTTGTCGCCACCGATGCCAAGGACGTCGAGCTCGCGCTGCTCAACGCCAAGGTGGCCTACCGCTCGATGCACGGCGACCGCGACGGCGCCGCCGAACTCTACATCGACGGCAAGGTCGCCGGCGTGCGGCTTTCCGTGCGCCCCATCGCAGTGGCCCGGCAGCGGTCGCAGCGCGACCGCGGCGGCAACGAAGCCGTACGCCTCGATGCCTCGGCGCTGGCGGCGCTGTTGGGGACTTGAGCGCGCTTCAGTCGCGCAACCACCGCGCGGCATCGAGCGCAAAGTAGGTGAGGATCGCGTCGGCGCCGGCGCGCTTCATCCCGGTGAGGGCCTCGAGCACGCAGGCGCGCTCGTCAAGCCATCCCGCGGCGCTGGCCGCCTTCAGCATCGCGTATTCGCCGGACACCTGGTAGACGGCCGTGGGCAGGCCGAAGGTGTCCTTCACGCGGCGCACGATGTCGAGATACGGCAGCCCCGGCTTGATCATCACCATGTCGGCGCCCTCCTCGATGTCGAAGGAGACCTCCCACAGCGCTTCGTTGCTGTTGGCGGGATCCATCTGGTACGTGTACTTGTCGCCGCCCTTCAGGTTGGCGGACGAGCCCACGGCATCGCGGAACGGCCCATAGAACGCGGACGCGTACTTGGCCGAGTAGGCGAGGATGCGCGTGAGCTCGTGGCCGGCGCCGTCGAGCGCGCGACGCACGGCGCCGATGCGCCCATCCATCATGTCCGAGGGCGCCACCATGTCCGCGCCCGCCCGGGCGTGGCAAAGCGCCTGCTGCACCAGCGCGACGACGGTGGCCTCGTTCAACACATACCCCGAGGCGTCGAGCAGGCCGTCCTGGCCGTGAATGGTGTAAGGATCGAGCGCGACATCGGTGATCACGCCAAGGCCGGGGAACTTGTCCTTGATCGCCCTGATCGTGCGCGGCACCAGGCCATCAGGGTCCCAGGCGGCGGCCGCGTCCAGCGACTTGTGCTCCTGCGCGATCACCGGAAACAACGCCATCGCCGGAATGCCGAGTTCGACACAGGCCGCAGCCTCGCGCAACATGAGGTCGATGCTCCGGCGCGATACGCCGGGCATCGAGGGCACCGCCTCTTCGCGGCCCGTGCCGTCGAGGACGAACACCGGGTAGATGAAGTCCGCGGGGTCGAGCCGCACTTCCCGCATCATCCGGCGGGAGAAGTCGTCGCGACGCATCCGGCGGGGTCGCCGCGCCGGAAAGCCCCCGGTAAACGAGAAACTCATGGTGAAGCCCGATAGGTAAGGTTGGCCATCCTAATGCGCGGCGGCGGCGGCGGCAACGCGGACATCGCTCAGTCACCGCCCGCAAGCCAGCGCTGCTGCCGGGAAATCTTCGCCAGTGCGGCAAAGTCCATGCGTACCCGAGGCTCGGCACGCGCCCGCAGATGCAGCAGCAATTCCGCGGTGGCCAGCGCGTCCGCGGCGGCATTGTGGCGCGCCGCCACCTCGATGCCGGCGGCAGCAAGCCAGCCGTCGAGGTCGCGACAGCCATCGCGATAGCGCTGCGCATCCACGGCCCCCGCCAGGGCCGCCACGTCGAGCCAGCGCCAGCGCGGCAGCGTGACGCCGGCGCGGGTGGCGGCATGGGCGAGAACGGCCTGATCAAAGGCGCAATGGAAACCCACGCACGGCGCGTCGGCGACATAGCCGACCAGTTCCTCCAGCGCCTGCGCGAGCGGCATCCCGTCGCTCTGCGCGCCGTAGCCGATGCCGTGCACGGCGATGTTGTGCCGATCGCCGGCGCGGTCGTTGTGGAGGACCACCTCCATGCTGTCGCCCGGAAGGATACCCCGCGGGTCGACGGCCACCGCGCCGATGGACAGCAGGAGGTCGCGCGCGGGATCGAGGCCGCTGGTCTCGGTGTCGAGGACGACCCAGCGCTGCGCGATGCCGGCGCCGCCTCCGCGCCAGCGTCGCCAGTGCCGGTCGAAGGCGGCAGCGATGGAGGTCACGGATAGTCGATCTGGAGCCGCTGCTGGAGCTTGCGCACCTGCCGCAGCGCCTCCTTCAGCACGCGGCGATCGAGTTCGGACAGGCTTGCCAGCGGCACGAAGTTCGCGACATCGGACGGCGGAATCTCGCCCGCCGCGCGCCGGTGCTGCGTGCGCAGGCGAAGCATCTGCAGGTAGTCGAAGGCCTCGCTCCAGCTTGCAACATCCGCCTCCGCGATCCCCAGTCGCGCGCCGGCCTGCACCAGCCGGTCGACCGTGCCGGTATTGGTGACGCCCTTCGCCAGCGCCAGGATGCGCGCGGCATCGGTGATCGGCATGCTGCCCACGCGCTTGACGTCGATGCCCTCCACTCCGCTCGTGTCCGCGGTGGGCGCGAGCGTCCCGCGCCACGAGATTGGCGGCCGGTTGGAGAGCGCGTTGTCGCTCAACTGCTTGAGGAAGCGCGGGTTGGCCGCCGCCCGCCGCGCGATGTCCTCGCGCAACTCGAGCGCGAGCCGGGCCTCGCCCCACAGCGAGCGGAAGTCGAAGAAGATCGACGCGGCCAACAGACTCTGCGGATCGCCGCGATCGATCCATTGGGCGAAGGTGGCCTGCCATGCGGACAGCGGCTGGCACCACTGCGGGTTCATCGCCATCACCTTGCCCTGGCACAGCGGATAGCCGCAACGGGCCAGCGCCTCGTTCACGGCCTGGGCGAAGGCCAGCAGTCGCTCGCGCGCGGTCGCGGCGGCGCCCGCTTCGGCAGGGGCGATGTAGACAAGGCCGTTATCCTGGTCGGTGGCGATCGTCTGTTCGCCGCGGCCCTCCGAGCCCATGCCGAGCCAGCACGGCGAGTACGCGGCGACATCGAAGCGCGGCATCTCGAGATCCAGGATGCGCGCGGTGAGGAGATCGTTGAGGCTCGAGATCATGTGGGTCAGTTGCCGGCTGCCCACGCCCTGCGCGACCAGCGCGAGCGACAGCGCGCGGATGTCCGCGGCGCACACCTCGAGAATCGCCACCGACGGGGCGCGGGTGATCGCGGACGAGAGTTCGCGCACCGACAGCCGATGCAGGCTGAAGAGATCGCGCTCCGAAACCACGCCTTCGACCTTGCCAGCGGCATCGGTCACGACCACGTGCCGGATGCCCCTCTGCGCCATCAACAGCGCCGCATCCCCGGCGGTGGCGGAGCCGGGGAGGCCAATGGCGGGTGCGGACATCACCTCGGCGATCGGCGCGGACAGCGCGATCCGCGGCAGCACGATGCGTCCGATCACATCCTGCCGCGTGAAGATGCCGAGCGCGTGACCGGCCGGATCCACGACCGGCAGCGAGCCGATGCGCTTGCGCTCGAGCAGCGACAGCGCATCCTCGAGCGATGTATCCGGCGGCACCGTGACGGGATCGGCGCGCACCAGCGCCGCGAGCGTGGTGGCCATGCCGCGGCGGGTCGTGATGTCGGAGGCGTAGTCCGCCTGTACCTGGGACCTTACATGATCGAGCAGGAACGCAAGACGCCGGGTGCAGAAGTCGCGGAACACCAGCGACGCGGCGATGAGCGCGTCGAACTCGCCGGCCGGCACCATGAGGCAGAAGGTATCCCCGACCGCGCGATAGACGCTCGTGACGCCGCGATTGGACAGGAGCGCGCCCAGCGGGAACATCTCGCCTTCCGAGAGTTCCCACGCCGGCGAGTTACCGCCGCCGGCCGCGGGGCGCTCGCCCTGCACGGCGCCGCGGGTGATGATCCAGCAGGCGGCCGGGCGCGCAGGTTCCGGCGCGAGGATCGTTTCACCGGGGGAAAAATACTGGAGCTGGGCGGCGCCGATGGCGCGCATCAGATCGCGTTCGGGCATGCCGGCAAACGGCGCATGCACGCGCAGCGTTTGCAGCAGGCTTGAGAGGATGGCTGGCGCAGGACGCATCGACGAGGGCCGCAACGACGGTGGTTGGACAAAACCGCGCGCGGCGAACCGGGCGCGGAACTTGGCTCGAAAGCTCCAGTCTATCGAACAGACGATTTCGTCTCCCGCGACCTCCCTGAAGCGGGTGCCCGCCGTCACCTTGCAGGTGCGGCGGGTGTTTCAAGGCCCCGCGTCACTCCCCTTGATCGCGGGGCCTTTTCTTTTTTTGCTGCGCCCGATTATCCGGAGGTCGGACGCGGTGGGTCTTGCGTGAAGTCAAGGTTCCGGCGCTTCCTCGGGCAGCCAGCGCGCGATCGCGCGCTCGGCCTCGGGCACGCCCAGCCGGCTCGATGCTGAAAATAGCTGCACCTCGATGTTGCCGCCTCCGATCGGAAACGCCTCCTGCAATTGCCCGGCAATGTCCTTCAGCGAACGCCGCTGCTCGGTCATCGTGAGCTTGTCGGCCTTCGTGGCGAGGATCAGCACCGGCCGCCCCGACGGCACATAGCCGCGCAGCAGCACAAGATCGGAGTCCTTGAGTCCATGGCGGGAGTCGACGACCAGCACCAGTGCAATCAGCGTCGAGCGGGTGGTCGTGTAGTGCCACAGGAAGTCCTGCCAGACCTGCTTGATGTTCTTCGCCACCGCCGCATAGCCATAGCCGGGCAGGTCGGCCACCAGGGCGCCGGAGCGCAGCGCAAACAGGTTGATCTGCTGGGTTCGGCCAGGGGTTCGGCTCGCGAAGGCCAGGCGGGTGCGCAGCGCAAGCGCGTTGATCGCGCTGGACTTTCCCGCATTGGATCGTCCGGCGAAGGCGATCTCGGGGGCCCCTTCCAGCGGCAACTGGGCCGGGGCGGCGGCCCCGATGACGAACTCCGCGCCCCGCAGCGGATGCGGTCCGGTGTCGTCGTCCATGGGGAGGGCGGCTTTCGCCGGTCGGGACGAGTCCGCTACAATAGTGCGCTTGGTCATGACGGCCTTTGAACCTGCTGCGGATCCGGATACGGCCGCTCAGGCGCTCCGTCACCGGCTCCGTGCAATTTGCCGCTTGAGGCACCCTGGGAGTTATCTGGAATGATTCGCAAGACGTCGCTCTTCATTGTCCTGTCGGCCATCGCCTCGGCGCTGGCGGTTCCATCGGCTGCGGCGCAGGCGCCGGCCGCACCGGACCTCGCCAAGGCCAAGGAAATTGCCACGACCGTCTGCGCGGCCTGCCATGGCGCCGACGGCAACAGCGCGGTTTCCATCAATCCCAACCTGGCCGGACAGGGAGCGGACTATATCACCCGGCAATTGCAGCATTTCAAGTCCGGCGTGCGCGTCAACGCGATCATGCAGGGGATGGTGGCCACGCTGACGCCTGCCGACATGGTCGCCCTCGGCCTCTATTTCGCCCAGCAGGCGCCCAAACCGCTGACCGCCCGCGACGCGGCGCTGGCCAAGACGGGCCAGGCGCTCTATCGCGGCGGCGACGCGGTCACGGCGGTTCCCGCGTGCTCGGCATGCCACCTGCCCAACGGCGTCGGCGTGCCGAAGAACTTCCCGCGCGTTGCCGGACAGCACGCCGACTACACGTACGCACAGCTCAAGGCCTTCAAGGCCGGCGAACGCGGCAACGACAAGGACGGCATCGACGTCAACGGCAAGATCATGCGCTCGATCGCCTTGCGCATGACCGACGCGCAGATGAAGGCGCTGGCCGACTACTCGGCCGGATTGCGCTAGCCGCGGTCGCGCGGCCGCGCCTCGCCTCGACGACCGGTCGCGCGTGCGCCCCATGCGCGACGTCCACGTCGCCTCGCTGCACGTCTACCCGATCAAGGGTTGCCGCGGACTCGCGCCCATCGAGGCCGTGATGACGGCCACGGGGCTGTCCACCCACGGCGCGGGCGACCGCGAATGGATGGTGGTCGACCCCGCGGGCCACTTCGTCACCCAGCGCGAATTGCCGCGCCTCGCGCTGGTGGCCGTGGCCGCAAGCCACGGCGAGCTGGCGCTGAGCGCTCCGGGCACCACCGCGCTGGCGATACCCGATGCCGCCTACGGCAACGCCATCCCCGTGGAGGTATGGCGCCACGAAGGCCGCGGCATCGACGCGGGCGACGCGGCCGCGGCGTGGCTCTCCGCGTGGCTTGGCACTGCGGTTCGCCTCGTGCGCTTCGATCGCTCGACGCCGCGCGCCTGCAATCCCGATTTCGCCGGCGCCACTGGGGCGCACACCTTGTTCTCGGATGGCTACCCGGTGCTGGTGATCGGCACGGCCTCGCTGGACGATCTCAACGCGCGGCTGGCGGCGCGCGGCGGCCACGCGCTGCCGATGAACCGCTTCCGTCCCAACGTGGTGCTGGATGGCCTGCCTGCCTATGCGGAAGATCATCTCGACACCATCACGATCGGTGCGGTCACACTGCGCTGCGTCAAGCCATGCACGCGCTGCGCCGTCACGACCACCGACCAGGACACGACGCACGTCGGGCTGGAGCCGCTGCGCACGCTGGGCGAATACCGGATGAATGAGTCGCTGGGCGGCGTCACGTTCGGCATGAACGCCGTGGTGATCGCCGGTGCCGGCCAGACTATCGCCTGCGGCGCGTCGGCCCGGGTCGACTTCCGCTTCTAGAGTTCGCGGCAAGAAAAAGCCCCGCGCAAGGCGGGGCTCTTCCGGCGGCAACGCGCTGCCTACTTCGTCGTCTCGCCCTTGGCCTGAACTTCAACGCGGCGATTCGGCTGCAGGCATCCGATCAGGTCCTTCAGGTTCTTCTGATCGCACTGCACGACCGGCTGCTTCTCGCCGAGGCCGATGGCTTCGATCTTCGCCTTGTCCACGCCCTTGCTGACCAGATAGTCGCGCACCGCATCCGCGCGCCGTTCCGACAGCTTCTGGTTATAGGCCTCGGTGCCGATGCGGTCGGTGTGGCCGCTCACGAGCACCACTTCGAGCTTCTGCATCTGCGCCAGCTTGGTCACGACCATGCTGTCGATCGCCGCCTGGCCCTCGGGTTTCAATACCGCCTTGTCGAAGTCGAACAGCGCCTTGGAGTCGAGCGTGATCTTCTGCAACTGCGGCGCCGGCGCGGGCCGTGGCGCGGGTGCCGGCGGAGGAGGCGGCGGCGGTGCCTGCGCCACGACGCGCGCCGGTACGGGTGCCTCCGCCATCTTCATCTGCGCGACCGACAGCGGTGGCGCGTCGAACTTGTAGGTGACCCACAGGTAGAAGATGTTCGAATGACCGTCGGTGTTGGCGTCGTACCCGTTGCCGAAGCTAAGCGCCGTGTTGCTCGCGGGCGTGGGGACAATCGCTCCACTGGCAACCGAGACCGCCGGCAGCGCATACGTGTAGCCGTTGGTGGCGATATCGTTGTGGCTGTACTTCATGTACGAGTAGCCGCCCGTGAACGACCAGTTCTTGTTGTACGCGTACGTGCCCCTCAGGTTGAAGAACTGCTGCGTGCTGTTGTCGACGTTGGGGATGTTGAGCGGCTGCGTCGGCAGCGTCAGGTTGTTCTGCACGCCGAAGGTGGCTTCACCCTCGTTCGACACGTACAGGTAGGATGCCGACAGCTTCAGCGCATCCATCGCCTGCCAGTCGCCGCCCACGCCGACCATCCACGTCTGGTCCTGGGTCTGCGAACTCCAGTTGTACGACTGCGGGACGCTAGCAACGATGCCCGGTGCGGTGAAAGGACTGTAGCAGTTCAGGTTGTTGGTGGTGCACCATCCTGGCGGCGCATTGTTTGGCGCAGTGCCGCTCGCGTTCGATACGCTGCCGATGTACCGGTGGTTCGACGGATACTTCGTCTCTTCCCAGCTGCCGAATGCGTTGAGGCTGATCCTTTCCGACGTGGCCCAGTTGCCGGAGAGGAAGTAGCCCTGGCGGTCGTTGCTGGTGCGGCCCAGCGTGACGTCGTCGTAATCGGTCTTGCTCCACAGGCCCTCGAACGACAGGCCCACGCTTGGGATCGGGCTGTAGTCGAGGTTGAACTTGACGATGTTCGCGGTGTTGCTCTGCAGGTCGAAGGCGGACGTGTAACGCAACAGGTACTGCGGGTCGTTCGCGTTGACCCCTGAGTTGCCCAGGATGAAGTCGGAATCACGCTTGACGTACGCGTACTTCAGGCGCGCAGACAATGAGTCGAGCATCGTGTTCTTGTACTCCACCCAGAACTTGTTCTGGTGCGTCTTGTCGTAGTCGATGCGATCCTGGTCGAGATTGTAGTAGTCCCAGCCGAAGCCCAGCCGGTTGCCGCGCGCGAACTTCCACCAGGCGTCGAGGCCGACGTTGTTCTTCGTGTAGTTGTAGAGCTCGTTCTCGCAGTTGCCGACCGTCGTTGTCGGGATGCCGCTGGCCGGCGTGTAGTTGCCGCAGCCCAGGCCGCTGGCGAGCGGCTGGGTCGGTGCATTGCCGTATTCGATCAAGTCGGAGTTATTCTGCAGCTTGGTCCAATAGTAATAGACGCGCGTGTCGACGTTGTTGACCGGCTGCGCCGTCCACGCCAGCGCAAACGACTGGTTGATGTGCTCGCCCTTGAAGTTGTCCTCGCTGCGAAGCGTCGAAGGGAACGTGGGGCCGGTGTTCAGTGCGAATGGCGCGAGATTGCTTTCACTCGTGGTCTTGGCCCAGGTATAGCGCGCCGAGACCACGGATTTCCATGGCAGGTCGCGGTAGTTGCCGGTCAGCGTGAACTTGTTGAAATCGTTGCTTGGTGCCAGGGCCGTCGAGTCCAGCTGGTTGTTGCCGAAGTACGGGTTGGTCCACTGCAGCGTCGAGTTGGCGTTGTCGAACTTGCTGTAGTCCCAGCGCGCGGAAAATGTCGCCTTGCCGGACTGGTAGCCGCCTTCGACCCCCCAATTGCTGGTCGTGTAGTCGGTCGGGATCGCAAGGTCGACGTAGCCGTTGCCCGGGCTCGTGCCGTTGGCGGCCGAGCCGACCTTGGTGCCGCTGAAGCTCACCTGGTTGCCGTCGACGCGGAAGTACCACGGGCTGTTCTTCTGCCATTCGGCGAAGCCGCCCGCGTCGCGCCGGTCGTAGCCCAGCGTGAACTGGTTCCAGCCCGGCGGCGGATAGACGCCCGCAGCCGGTACGGAGGACAGCGGGAACGTCGCCGTCAGCCGATTGCCGCCGCTGCCGGCATACGGCGTGTAGGCAGCCGACGAGAACGTATGCGGGATGTCGTTGAGGTACGCCCCCGCCTTGAACACGTCGTACATGCCGCCGCGCAGGAACATGTACTGGTCGGTGCGGCCGAAATTCTCGCCGTAGCCCTGGAACCACGTCGTGCTGCTGCGTCCGCGCACGCCGACGTTCGACAGTGCGCCGTTGCCGAGGTCCTGGTACTGGTCGAGTTGCGCGGTGTCCCGCGCGTTCGTGTTGTTGTAGATGCCCCCCAGCGTGGCCGTGCCCTCGACCCGCATCGGGTCGTCGGCGCTTTGCGCGAAGACAGGGCTCGCCACGAACAGGCTGGCGATGACGGTGGAAAGAAGCTTCTTGGTCATGGTTGTCTCCCGGCCCTATCGGGTGAAGTACTTGCCGCGGTTGCCCGGCGCGTTCGAGCCGTGGATCGCGCTATGACAGTTGAGGCAGGCACGCGCCACCAGACGGTTGTTCACCGCTGGATTGGGCTGGCCCGTCCGGCTGGGAGGACAGACCGTCACGCCACCGGACACCGTGGTATCGCCCGGCTGGCAGTTGTAGGCCCCAGCTGCGCCGTAGATCGTGCCCGGATGCCGCGACCAGTCGTGGCAGTCCTGGCACAGGTTCGGCGCCGATTCGTTCAGCAGCTTGGCGTGCACGGAGCCGTGCGGGTTGTGACAGGTCGCGCAGTTCTCCTCGACCGGCGGATGGTTGAACACGTGCGGGCCGCGCTTGTCGGCGTGGCAGCTATAGCACTGGTCGTTGATCGTCGGCTGCTTCAGCATCGCCGGGGTGATCGAGCCATGCGGGTTGTGGCAGTCGCTGCACTTGACCTTGCCCTCTTGAATCGGGTGATGCGAAGGCTTGAGCGTCGCCGCCCTGATCGGCTGGTGGCAGGTTGCGCAGACGTCGGCCTGGTTGGGCAGGAACGTCGTGACGAATTTGCTGATCGGGGTAGGCGTCGGCTCCAAGGCCAATCCGTTGTAGCTCGGCAGGAGGTTCTTCCCGTGCGAGCTGTGGCAGCTTGAGCATGCCACTTCATTGAGCGCGTGCTTGCCCGAAGTCCAGAACGCGAGATTGCGGTTGCCGCTGTGACAGTTCATGCAAACTGCGTTCTGGGCCGCCACCGAGCCACCCTTTTTGAAGGGGCTGTCGGGCTTGGCCTTGGTTGGATCCTTCAGGTGAGCGCTCGCGTCGCCGTGGCAGGCCTGGCACATGCTGCCGTTGGCGTCGGTCTTCGCGCCGTGCGGCGTGAGGTCGATCGAGTGCCACTGGGCCTCGTGGCAGTTCGCGCACACGGGGGCAACGGGACCTGCTTGTTTAGGCTGCGCCTGCGCCGGCATCGCCAGCAATGCCGCAACGACCGCCAAGACGCCCGTCATCGCGATGAGTGACTTGATTCGCATGGAATGCCCCTTTCTCTTCTGCCCTGTTGTCGGTCGGCGCCCGGTGCCGCGCCACGACCCGCTTGAGTCTTCTCGTCCTGCTTGGTCCGCTCCTGGCTTTGGCTGTCCGGGAACGGGCTGGTGTTTTTCTTGTCTGAGCACTGGAGGTGCACTGATCGTCCTTTTTTTACGCGTGCGCGCGACGCCGACCTTTGATCCATGTCAAAGCGGGACCACATCCCGCCTCCGGCGAGTGTTTGCGTTGCGCGAACGACACCGTTCCGACACCGGACGAGCGTGCGGAAGCTGCGTGGCGAGGCGTGGAACCTCACCGCGCCTGTGTGGCGTCGGCTACGCCTTCAAAGGCGACTCAGCAAATCGGGGGCAGGGAGTGCGCTCGAGGTGAGCCGGCGACTGCATTCACGCCCCGGCTCGAACCAAAATGGTGCGCGTCGATGTCGGCTGCCGGCACACCGCAGCCACTTGGCGCGTTTGCGTTTCGTCGCAGTGATCGGTTGCCGGCACCTGCTGACGCAAGCTGCGACCGGAAGCCGGCCCGCATCATCCTGACCGGTCGCGCGATCGCGCCGGTTTGCCGCTACCTGCCGCGAGAATCAGGCCGGAGGGCCGGCCTGTTGCAGCGTCACCGCTACTACGGGGCGACCGCGCACATCACCGGAAAGTACGGGCCGGGGCCGTAGCCCTCCGCCACCCAGCCGGGCGTGGTGGCAAGCGTGTTGCGCATGGTCAGCTCGGCCGTGTACCGGTGATTGGTTGTATTCACGTTGAAGAAGCGGTAGACCGGCGTGGTGGCGGCCGGACACGCTCCGGTGATCGTGTTGGGCAGGTATGCGTAGAACACGTTGGGGCTCTCATAGACCCAGTCGACCGGATGCGCCGCCGCAGTGTTGGCGCACTCGGTGGGACTGGCCGAATAGAAGTGCGAGTCGCCATAGGCCGGCGCGCGGTAGAAACGGCACACCGGATTGGCACCGGCGGTGGGCGCATTGAAGGCGAGGAAGCGCAGGCCGGTGCGATCCCAGCCGACGGTCCTGCCCGAGTCGAGGTTGTCGATTTCCACCGGATTGGTGGACAGGAAGTAATGGTTGAGCGTCTTGTTGTAGAACTCGGTGGCGGCCACCTGCCCGCCCGGATTCGCGGAATTGGGCGTCAGGTACTGCCGCAGCAGCGGCAACCCGGCCTGGAGTTGCGAGTACTGGTCGATGCCGGTGGGATTGCTGCAGGAAGCGGCGCCGCCGAAGAGTCCGCCGCGCACTTCGTAATAGCCGCCACTGGACAGGAACGTCAGCAGCGGCGCGCCGCTCGAGCCCCCTTCGGTGGTGCCCTGCGTCCAGGCGACGTCGCTGAAGAATCCGAGCGCCTCGTCGTAGTCGACATAGGTGTCGCGTACATACCGGCCCTGCGACCACTTCTTGAGATCGCCGCTCGGGTGATGAATCGAGGAAATCGTGGCATTGGCCGTCAGCGCCTCGGCGCGCCAGGCGGCGAAATACGCGTTGGCGGGCGGCACTTCGTTGAGACGCAGCAGCGCCCAATCGCGATCCTGGCTCCGGCCGAGCAGCGCGGCGCCGCCGGTGAGGTGCACGCTGGGCGTCTGCGTGAAGCTGCCGCACGTGGCCGCGTCGAAGAACCAGTAGGTGTTGAGCGTGCGCGCGGTGCGCGCGCTGTTGATGCAGTGGTTGGCTGTGAAGATATAGGGCGTGAACGACTGCACCGAGTCGTTGAGCAGCGTCGCGGAGCACACATAGGCGCCGCCGTCGTCCTGCACGAAGCTGACCTTGACGACGGCTCGCGTCATGTTGGTGAATGCCGCGCTGGCTGGAGTCACGCAGGCCACGTCGATGTTGCAGCTGCCCGATGCGCCGACGCCCTTGGCGGCCTTGTTGGTCATCGGGTTGAGATCGGCGCCGTCGACGATGAGGTGCGAGACGCGCGGGACGACGAGCTGCAGCGCGCTCAAGTCCGCGCCGGGCGCGGCGCGCACCCCGATGCTCACCACATCGCCACTGACGGTGGGCGACCAGAAGAGCCCATCTGCCGCGACCGTGGCGCCCGTGGTGGCGAACGCGCCGCCGGGTTCGCCGGTTCCGGCAAAGCGGAAGGCCAGCCCGGCCGGTGGAGCGGACAGCTGCAACGCCACGCGCATCGCTTTTGCACCCGGGGACGCGATGTCGATCCGGGCGTACCGATTGCCATCGGCGCCCGTGCGCCATTCGAGTCGCGCCAGGTCGATGCCGCGCTGCGCCGCGGCGAGGTCGCGACCGAAGCCGACGGCCAGCGGCCGCCCCTTGTCGGTGCCTGCGCCGGTCGCGGCGTTGGCCGAACGCATGGACTGCTCCTCGCGCGCCGCCACAGTGCCAAGGTCGATGCGCAGCGCCGGGCCGTCGGGCGCGGCAAAGGTGACGACCGCTTCGGCCCGCGCGGTGCCGCTGCCGCGGTACTCGGCAGGCGGGACGGCCGTGACACCCGCCGCCATGGCGGCGGGCGCGGCAATCAGTACCAACAGCGCAAGGGTTCGGGCGCACATGTCATGAATTGGGTTCACTGCATCTCCGGCGGGTTGGGCTGGCGGCGGGTCGCGCCGCGCAGGAGCGGGTTGGAGTCGACAGGTTAATGCAAGTTTCATCCGGAACTCACCTGACGGGCGGCCGGTCGTCGGCCAGACAGGCGGCGAGGCTGTCGGGCCAGGCCGGAAGCCCGAAGCCGAAGGTGGCGCGGAACAGCGCGGTGTCGAGCACGCCATAGGCCGGCCGCCGCGCCGGCGTCGGGAATTCGGCGGTCGTGATCGGCGTCACGATCGGCGGGGGCGTGCTCCCCACGATTGCCTGCGCAAAGCCGTGCCACGTCGTGGCGCCGGTCGCGCTGAAGTGATAGAGCCCCGCGCGGTCCTTGAGGGCGGGAAGTCCCTGCGCCACCAGGTCGGCCGTGGCTGTCGCCAGCGCCACCGCCCAGTTGGGCGTGCCCGTCTGGTCGGCGACGATCCGCAATTCGGGCCGTTCGGCCGCCAACCGGCGAATGGTCACCAGGAAGTTGCGCCCGCGCAAACCGTAGACCCAGCTGGTGCGCAGCGTCAGCGCAAGCGCGCCGGCGGCAGCGATCGCCTGCTCACCCGCGAGCTTGCTTTCGCCGTAGACATTGAGCGGCGCGACGGGCGCGCCTTCCCGGTAGGGTGCGCGCGCCATGCCATCAAAGACATAGTCGGTCGAGTAGTGAATCAGCAGCGCACCGGCGCGCTTCGCTTCCTCCGCCAGGACTTGCGGTGCGCGCGCGTTGATCGCGAATGCCGCCGCGCGCTCCCTTTCCGCGAGATCGACCGCCGTGTAGGCGCCGGCGTTGACGATGAGGTCGGGCGCCACGGCACGCACGGTCGCCTGAATCGCATCCGGATCGGCAAGGTCGAGTCCCGCGCGATCCAGCGCGACGACCTCCCCGTGGGCTGGCAACAGCCGGGCGAGTTCGAAGCCCACCTGCCCCTGCGCGCCGGTGACGAGAATGCGCGGCCGCGACGCGCTCATGGACGATGCGCGCGCATCCGCTCAGGCCAAGGCTTCGGCAAGCGCCAACGGCTTGCCGGCAGCATCCTTGGCGGCAAGCGCTGGCGCGGGACCCGCCGGCCAGTCGATGCGCAGCGCCGGGTCGTTCCACAGCAGCGTGCGCTCGTGCGCCGGATACCAGTAGTCGGTGGTCTTATAGACGAACTCGGCGACATCGGACGTCACGAGAAAGCCGTGGGCGAATCCCGGCGGAATCCACAACATGCGCTTGTTGGCGGCCGACAGCACGCAGGACATCGATTGCCCGAACGTGGGCGAGGACCGGCGCATGTCCACGGCCACGTCGAACACTTCGCCGACGATCGCGCGGACGAGCTTGCCCTGCGCGTGCTCGATCTGATAATGCAGGCCGCGCAGCACGCCGCGATGCGAACGCGAATGATTGTCCTGCACGAAGGTGAGCGGCAGGCCCGCGGCGGCGAACGTGCGCTCGTTCCAGCTCTCGTAGAAGAAGCCGCGCTCGTCGCCGAACACGCGCGGCTCGAGCAGCAGCACCTCCGGAAGCGCAGTTGGCGTGATCTGCACCGATGCGCCCTGTTCAGCGCTGCAGCGGATCGCGCAGCAGGGCGAGCAGGTACTGCCCGTAGCCGCTCTTGGCGAGCGCGGTGCCCAGCGCCTCCAGCGCCGCGTCGTCGATGTAACGCAGCCGCCACGCGATTTCCTCGGGACAGGCGATCTTGAGGCCCTGCCGGCGCTCGATGGTCTCGATGTATTGCGACGCCTCGAGCAGCGAGTCGTGGGTGCCGGTGTCCAGCCACGCCATGCCGCGGCCCATGACTTCGCAGGTGAGGTCCTGCAGTGCCAGGTACGCCTTGTTGACATCGGTGATCTCGAGCTCGCCGCGTGCGGAGGGCTTCAGGTCACGCGCAATGTCGAGCACCTGCTGGTCGTAGAAGTACAACCCGGTGACTGCGTAGCGCGACTTCGGCTTCGCCGGCTTCTCTTCCAGCGACAGCACGCGGCCGGCAGCGTCGATCTCGGCCACACCGTAGCGCTCGGGATCGGCCACCGTGTAGGCGAACACCGTGGCGCCGTGGGTGCGCGCGCTGGCCCGCAGCAGCTGCGACTGCAGGTCGTGGCCGTAGAAAATGTTGTCGCCGAGCACCAGTGCCGACGGATCGGCGCCGACGAAATCGCGCCCGATGATGAAGGCCTGCGCGAGGCCATCGGGGGATGGCTGCACGGCGTACGAGAGATTGAGGCCCCAGCGCGCGCCGTCGCCCAGGAGCTGCGCGAAGCGCGGCGTGTCCTCGGGTGTGGAGATGAGCAGGATGTCGCGAATGCCCGCCAGCATCAGCGTGCACAGCGGGTAATAGATCATCGGCTTGTCGTACACGGGCAGGAGCTGCTTGGACACGACCTGCGTGACCGGGTAGAGGCGCGTGCCCGAGCCGCCTGCGAGAATGATGCCCTTGCGTGTCATCGCAGGAGTCCTAGGTGGTCGCGTACTGCAGCGAGATCCACTTCTGGTAGTCCTTGCTGGCCACGTCGTCCAGCCACGCCTTGTTGGCCAGATACCAGCGGATCGTGCGGCGCATGCCCGTGACAAAGGTTTCCGCCGGCGTCCAGTTCAGCTCGCGCTGGATCTTGGCGGCGTCGATCGCGTAGCGGCGGTCGTGGCCGGGTCGATCGGTGACGTAGGTGATCTGCCCCGCGAAATCGCGACCGGGCAGCTCCGCCGCCAGCATCGCGCAGATGGACTGCACGACGTCGAGATTGGTCATCTCGGCATTGCCGCCGACGTTGTAGGTCTCGCCCGGGCGGCCGGCCTGCAGCACCGCGCGGATGGCCGCGCAGTGATCCCCGACGTACAGCCAGTCGCGGACATTCTTGCCGTCGCCGTAGACGGGCAGCGGCTTGCCCGCGATCGCGTTGACGATCATCAGCGGGATCAGTTTCTCCGGAAACTGCCGCGGGCCGTAGTTGTTGGAACAGTTGGTGGTGAGCGTGGGCAGGCCGAACGTGTGGTGGTAGGCGCGCAGCAGGTGATCGGAGGCCGCCTTGGTCGCGCTGTAGGGACTGTTCGGCGCATAGGCCGTCGTCTCGGTGAATGCGGGATCAGTCGCGCCGAGCGAACCGAACACTTCATCGGTGGACACGTGCAGGAAGCGAAACTGCCCGCGCTCTGCGGCCGGCAACGCCGCCCACCACGTCCGCACCGATTCGAGCAGGTTGAACGTGCCGACGACATTGGTCTCGACGAACGCAGCGGGACCGTGGATCGAGCGGTCCACGTGCGACTCCGCGGCAAAGTTGACGATGGCGCGCGGCCGATGCTCGGCCAGCAGTTTTGCCAGCAATTCGCGGTCGCCGATGTCCCCGCGCACGAACACATGGCGCGCATCGTCAGCCAGCGTGGCGAGGTTGGCAAGATTGCCGGCGTAGGTCAGCTTGTCGAGATTGAGGACCGGCTCGCCTGCCGTGGCCAGCCAGTCGAGCACGAAGTTGGCGCCGATGAACCCGGCGCCGCCGGTCACGAGAATCATGGGGAAGTCGCTCGCTGTAGCAGTCCGCACCGCGCAGACCGCCTTGAAAGACCGCCGATTTTACCAGCGCGGGCCGCGGCCCCGGCCCTCACGCGCCAAAATAGGAGCGATACCACGCGACGAAGTGCCGCAGCCCGGTTTCCAGCGGGGTGCCGGGCACGAATCCGGTCAGCGCCTGCAACCGCGCGACCGAGGCATAGGTGTCGACCATGTCGCCCGGCTGCATCGGCTGCGGATCGCGTATCGCGCGCCGGTCCAGCAAACGCTCGAGGGTGGCGATGAACGCCGTCAACTCGACCGCATCGCTGTTGCCGATGTTGTAGATGGCGGCCGGGGCACCGGCGCCGCCGGTAACTTGCGGCGGCCGCGCCAGCACGCGCGCCACGCCCTCGACGATGTCGTCGACGTAGGTGAAATCGCGCCGCATCCGCCCCTCGTTGAATACGCGGATCGGCTCCCCCGCAAGTATGGCGCGGGTGAAGAGCATCGGCGACATGTCGGGCCGGCCCCATGGCCCGTAGACCGTGAAGAACCGCAACCCCGTGACCGGGAGCCCGAAGAGATGCGCGTAGCTGTACGCCATCAGTTCGTTGGCCGACTTGGTGGCGGCGTAGAGGCTGACCGGCTGGTCCACGCGCTGGTCTTCGGTAAAGGGCAGCGTGTGGCTGGCGCCATAGACCGACGAACTCGACGCGTAGACAAGGTGGGCAACCTTGCCGTGCCGGCATCCTTCCAGCACGCAACCGAAAGCGTCGACGTTGTTGCGCAGGTAGGCGTGCGGATGCGTCAGCGAGTGGCGCACCCCCGGCTGTGCCGCCAGATGCACGACGTGGGTGAACCGGCCGTGGCGAAACAGCTCCGCGGTCGCCTCCACTTCGGCGAGGTCGGCGCGAACGAAGGCAAAGCCCGGCGTCCCGGCGATCGTGGCGAGCCGCGCCTCCTTCAGGGCGACGTCGTAGTACGGGTCGAAGTTGTCCACGCCGACGACGTCGGCGCCGCGCGCGAGCAGGGCGCGCGCCGCGTGCATGCCGATGAAGCCGGCCGCTCCCGTGACCAGTACGCGCATGCCGTTGCTCATGGCCGTCCCTTGCGCGCATGCTGGTCGAGCGCGCGCAGCTTCGTGTACTTGAGGAAGCTCGCAAAGGCGCCGATGGCGATGTGCGCAAAGCCGGCGATGCCATCCAGGAAACCGCCCTTCAGCACATAGAAGCGGAAGAAACGGGCGAGCGGTGAAACGACGATACGCCATGCGCTTGCCTGCTCGCCGCGCGCGTGCATGGCCTGCGCCTGCAGCGTCGTGTAGCGATTCTGCTTCGCGATGTACGCATCGATGGATTCGGCCGACGCATGCTCGAGGTCGCCGGCAAGACGCACCGGCGGGCGATCGGCCACGACGTGCTCGTGCACCGGATCGAGCGTCCAGCGCGCGTGGCGCCGGTCGAAGAGCCGGACGTTCCAGTCCGGGTAGCCTTCGCCGTGGGCGAGCCAGCGGCCGAGGAAACGGTTGCGCCGTGCCAGCGCGTACGCGGACGCCGGCGGCGGCCCGGCGACGAACAGCGCCGCGATGGCGGCCGCCAACGGTGGCGTGATGCGTTCGTCGGCATCGAGACACAGCACCCAGTCGTGGCGGGCCTCTCCCACCGCAAAATTCTTCTGCGGCCCGAAGCCCTCCCAGGCGTGCTCGACCACGCGCGCGCCCGCGCGCTGCGCCAGCGCTACGGTATCATCGCCGCTGCCGGAATCGACGACCACGATCTCGTCCGCGAACGACGCCGATGCGAGGCAAGCCGCGAGTTCGTGGGCGGCATCGCGGGTGATGAGTACGAGTGACAGGGGCAGCGGCATGGGCATGACGGCAGCCGCTTCTCCTGCAAAAAACGAGCGGCCACCCGTGACAATGCAGCGGATTCTACGTGGTTTGCATCCCGGCTCTCATGGCTGATGCGCGCCATGCCCGGCCGGGCGCGCCCGCGTCGGGCCTTCCCGGTGGCGGCCGCCGGGGCGCACTGCACGACGGCGGCGACGCCGGCGGCATCCTGCTGGTGCGGCCCTCGTCGCTCGGGGACATCGTCTATGCCATGGCGATCGTCTCCGATCTCGTTGCGCATTGCCCGCAGGTCCCCGTCGACTGGGTGGCCGAGGAAGCCTTCGTGCCCCTGGTCCGGCTGGATCCGCGGATCCGCCACGTGATCCCGCTGGGCCTGCGGCGCTGGCGCGGCGCGCCGCTGGCCACCTCCACCTGGCGCGAAGCGATCGCCTTCCGGCAGGACCTGCGGCGCGAGCGCTATTCCGCGATCGTCGACCTGCAGGAGCAGGTCAAGGGCGCGCTGATCAGCCTTACGGCGCGCGGCCCCCGCCACGGCTTCGACCGCAACAGCATCCGCGAGCCGGTGGCGACGTGGCTCCACGACGTGCATCATCAGATCGAGCGGCAGCAGCACTTTGTCGACAAGTGCCGCGCGCTGGCGGCGGCGGCGATCGGCTACCGCGTCGACAGCGCTGCGCGGTGGCAGTTCGTGCCGCCGGCGACGGCGGCCGCGATGCCGCCGGGCCGCTATGCCATCGTCTTCCACGCCACGAGCCGCCTCGACAAGCTGTGGCCCGAGGACGCATGGCGCATGGTGCTCGCGCAGCTTGCCGCCGCCGGCATCACGACGCTGCTGCCCTGGGGCAGTGCCGACGAGGAACAGCGCAGCCTGCGCCTGGCGGCAGGCGCTGCCGCGGCCATCGTGCCGCCGCGGCAATCGCTGCCCGAACTCGCTGCATTGGTCCGCAACGCGGAAGTTGTCGTCGGCGTGGATACCGGACTCACGCACCTTGCCGCCGCCATGGGTGCGGCCACCGTCGCCGTGTTCACGACGACCGACCCATCGCTCGCGGGCGTGGCGCGCACGGGGCCGCACGCCACCGACGTGGGCGGCTACGGCGTCGTGCCTGCGCCCGCCGACGTGATTGCCGCCGTTGGCGGATTGTTGCGGCACGCGCCGCAATGCTGAGGCGTCTCTACACGGCGCTGTGGTGGCTGGCCCTGCCGCTCCTGCCGTTGCGCCTCTGGTGGCGCGGACGGCGGGAGCCCGGCTACCGGGCGTGCATCGGCGAGCGCTTCGGACGCTACATGCCGTCCGTGCCAGTGCCCGACGGCGACATTCTCTGGGTCCACGCCGTGTCGCTGGGGGAAACGCGCGCCGCGGCGCCGCTCATCGCCCGCTTGCGCCACGATCATCCCCACGCCACGATCCTCCTCACCCACATGACGGCCACCGGGCGCGAAGCGGGTCGCGCGCTCGCGGACGACCGGATCATCCAGGCGTGGCTGCCCTACGACGTGCCGTTTGCCGTCGCCGCGTTCCTCGATCGCTTCAAGCCGCGTGCCGGCATGCTGATGGAAACCGAGGTGTGGCCGAATCTCGTCGCCGCCTGCGCGGCCCGCGGCCTGCCGCTGTTCCTCGTCAACGCGCGGCTGTCGGAGAACTCGCTCGCCGGCTATCGCCGACTGGCGCCACTGACACAGCCGATGTTTGCCGCGTTGCGTGGCGTTGCGGCGCAGACCGCGGGCGACGCGGCGCGCCTGACCGCGGCGGGCGCCGGCGACGTCGTGGTCACCGGTAATCTCAAGTTCGATGTCGTCGTGCCCGACGCCGCGTTGACGCTGGGCCGCGAGTTGCGCGCGCGATTCGGCACGCAACGTCCGGTATGGCTTGCCGCCTCCACGCGGGACGGCGAGGAAGCGCTGATCCTCGATGCGCTGGCGCGCACCGCGCTGCCGGGCGGCGCGTTGACGGTGCTCGTGCCCCGGCACCCGCAACGATTCGCCGCGGTGGCCGAACTTCTCGGCGCGCGTGGAATACCGTTCCTCCGCCGCAGCGAGAATCGCGACGTGCCGGCCGACGTGAACGTGGTGCTGGGCGACTCGATCGGCGAACTGCTCGCCTATTGCGCCGCGGCGGACGTCGCCTTCGTCGGCGGCAGCCTCGAACCGCTGGGTGGGCACAACCTGATCGAGCCGATCGCGCTGGGCACGCCGACGCTGGTTGGCCCGCACACGTTCAACTTCGCCGAGGCGACGGCACGCGCGGTGGAAGCGGGCGCGGCGGTGCGCGTGGCCGATGCGGACGCATTGGCGTTGCAGGTATCGGTGCTGCTGCGGGACCCGGCGCAGCGCGCGGAACTGCGCTCGGCGGCACTGGCGTTTCGTGCCGCCCACCGGGGCGCCGTCGATCGCCTTGCCGCATGGCTGACCCAGCGGCTCCCGGACGCCTAGTGTCCGGCTGATCCAACCGCATGCTTGCGGGAGCGACGCTGGGCGTCGTCAACCCGGGACGGGCACCATGTCAGCCGTTGAGCCAGCGGTTCATGTCCTCGAGATCGAGCTCGGTGAGAGTCCCCGTGGCCGCCTTGAGACGCAACGTGGCCAGCAGGTAGGTGAAGTACGCATTGGCAACGTCGCGGCGTGCCTGAAAGACGTTCTGCCGGACGTTCAGCACATCGAGGTTGGTCCGGATGCCCACTTCCTGGCCCAGGATATTGGACTGGAGGGCAACGTCCGCCGAGATTGCCGCCTGCTCGAAGGCGCGGACGCTCGCCACCGCGTTGTTGACGCCCGAAAAGCCGTCCTGCGCGTTGGTAATGGCGGCACGCCGCGTGGTCTCGAGATCGGCGCGCGAACGGTCCAGCAGCGCAATGGCCTCGCGTACGCGGGAGGACACGAAACCGCCCTGGTAGATGGGCACATTCAACTGAAGTCCAAGCAGCGCCGACCGCGAGTCACTGTTGTAGGTCGACGATGCCGAACCGGTTGTAGCCTGGCCGCCATAGCTGGCCACGAGGTCGAGCGTTGGCAGGTGCCCGGCGCGCGCGCGCGCGATCTCGATCGTTGCGACCTCGACGTTGGCCTGCTGAAACCGCAGCGACAGGTTGTCCTTAAGCGCGGAATCCACCCAGTAGTCGATCGAATTGGGGGTGGGTGGCTTGGGATCGAAGCCCTTGCCGACACGCTTCAGGTTGGTCGGGAACCGGCCGATGATGGCGCGCAACGCCGTACGGCGGCGGTCGAGCTCATTGATGAACTGGATCTCCGACGCGTTGATCTGGTCGAAGCGTGCCTGCGCTTCGTTGGTGTCCGTGATCGTTGCCGTTCCGACCTCGAAATTGCGCTTGGCCTGCGCCAGTTGCTCCAGCGTCGCAATCTTCTGCTGCTGCACGAGCTCGATGTTGAACTCGGCCAGCAGCACGTCGAAATAAGCGACGGCCGTGCGCAGGATCAGGTCCTGCTGCGCGATGGCCAGCGTGTAGTCGGCCTGGGTGACCTGCTCCCTCGCCTGGTCCAGGGCCGCGACGTTCACCGGCCGGTACAGCGGCTGCGAGGCCGAAAACGTGAGGCCGCCCTGGTTGAACGAGCGACTGGTGTTGACGCTGGGATCGCTGCGAATGGTGATATCGACGTTGTTGACGTTCGCGGAGCCCGCCAGGGCTACGTTGGGCAGCAATCCGGCGCGCGCCTGCGGCACGCGCTCCTGCGTGGCTTCCCAACCCGCGCGCGCGGCGGCAAGCGCCGGATCGCTCTTCTGGGCTTCGCGATAGATCTGCAGCAGGTCCTCGCCGAGGGCCGGTGGCGCCACCAGGACGGCGAACAGGCAGGCGGCCAGCGTCGCGCTGCGGAATGGGTGCGGATGCTTAGTGGTCATGGAAAAATCCGTGGCGCCGCGCAGCGAAAACTGCGCGCAATTGGGTGGTGTCCGGGGCTCAGTAACGCGGCATCGACGGGTCGACTTCGAGCGACCATGCCTCGACGCCGCCGCGCAGGTTGTAGACACGGGAAAATCCGTTCCGTGCCAGAAACATCGCCGCATGCTGGCTGCGGCTGCCATGATGACACACGAGAATGAGATCGTGCTCGGACGGCAATTCGGACAACCGCGCGGGCAGCTGCGACAGTGGCAGGCTGATGGCGCCGTCAATACGACAATGCGCGAATTCCCATGGCTCGCGCACGTCGACCATCATGGGCGCCGGCCGCGCGGCATCCGCGCGCCAGCCGGCGACTTCGGCGGGGGCGAGCTGCGGGATCAAAACCGGAACCGCGACGGCGCGGACGCATTCTTGAGCGGGGCCACGACCGTCTCGAACAAGTCGGTGGTGGTATGCGCGTCGGGGCCGGACCATTGCACGAGCCGCGCGGTCATCACCGGCAGTTCGCCGACGATGGCAAAGACCCGGCCGCCCGGCTTCAGCTGCTCGACGAAGCTCCCGGGCAGCAAGGGCGTCGAACCAGTCAGCACGATGACGTCGTAGTAATCCCGGCCCCAACCGCCGGCGCCGTCGCCCACTTCGCCGCGGATATTGGCAAAGCCGTGGCGGGCATGCAGGGTACGCGCACCCGCCGCGAGCGCCAGATCGATTTCAATGGAGAGCACGTCCGCGGCGCGACTGGCCAGCAGTGCGGAGAAATAGCCGCTGCCGGTACCGATTTCCAGCACCGATTCACGGCCGGTCAACGCGAGCGCCTGCAGCACCCGGGCCTCGACCTTGGGTGCCCACATCCGCTCGCCTCCGGGCAACGGCAACTCGAGGTCCGCAAAGGCCAGCGACCGGTAGGCCGGCGGGACGAAATCCTCGCGCCGGACGGTGAACAGGAGGTCGAGCACCTGCTGGTCCAGGACCTCCCAGGGCCGAATCTGCTGCTCGACCATGTTGAAACGGGCTTGTTCGATGTCCATGACCAATCTTGATCGGGTGATCATTAACTGACTCGCGGTCACTTATTATGCCGCGACGCCTGCGCGGACGTCAATGGGACCGGTTGTAACAGCCCGTGACATCCGGGCGTCAATCGCCTGCCGGTCCCGGCGCCCCGGCCGCGGTTGCGGGCGCCACCGGGGTTGCCTCGCCTTCGCGCCTGGCGCGGCGGCGCTCGGACCAGCCGTCGAGGTAGGAGTAGAGCACAGGCACCACGACCAGCGTCAGCAGCGTCGACGTGATCACGCCGCCGATGATCGCCCGGCCCATCGGGGCCTGCGTTTCGCCCCCTTCGCCCACGCCCAGCGCCAGCGGCAGCATGCCGCCGATCATGGCGGCGGTGGTCATCAGGATCGGCCGCAGCCGGACCTGCCCGGCCTGCATCATCGCGTCGTGCAAGCTTGCGCCGCCGCGCCGCGCGCGATTGGCGAAGTCGACCAGCAGGATCGCGTTCTTCGTGACGAGGCCCATCAGCATGATGAAGCCGATCATCGAGAAGATGTTGAGCGTGGTTCCCGTGAGCAGCAACGCCAGGAACACCCCGATCAGCGACAGCGGCAGCGACACCATGATGGCCACCGGCTGCAGGTAACTCGCGAACTGCGAGGCGAGGATCAGGTAGATGAAGATCACCGCCAGCCCCAGCGCCGCCATCGCCGCCTTGAAGGAGTCCTGCATCTGCTCCTGCTGGCCGCGCACCGAGAACCGGTAGCCGGGCGGCAGCGCGAAGTCCTTGACGATCGCATTGACGTCGCTGCCGACGTCGCCCGCCGGACGGCCCTGGGCATTGGCAAAGAGCGTGACCCGGCGCTGCAGCTCCTCGCGCCGGATGGTCTGCGGACTGGTGGTCTCGACGATCTCGGCCACCTGCCGCAGCGGCACCATCCGCAGCTCGCCATTGGGACCGCGCTTGTTGGTGGTGAGGTAGAGGCTCGAGAGATCGGTGGCGAGCTGGCGCTGATCCTTCGGGAGACGCACGTTGACCTCGTAATTCTGGCCGTCAGGCGCCAGCCAGTAGCTGACGGTATCGCCGTTGAGCAGCGGCCGCAGCGTCGTGCCCACCTGTTGCACGGTGATGCCGAGCTCGGCCGCGGCATCGTTGTTGAGCCGCACCGACAGCGCCGGGTTGGGCGTTTTCTCGGACAGCTCGAGGTCGGCGATGCCGGGCACCTTGGCCACACGCGCCCTGAAATCGTTGATGAGGCCGTTCAGCGTTTCCGGATCGGGACCGAGGATGTTGACGAAGATGGGCCGGTTGAAGCCGACGGTGAGCCCGATGCCGGCGATGGGCTCAAGCGCCGTGCGGATGGCCTTCTCGAGCTCCTCCTGCGTGGCCTTGCGCTGGTTGCGATCGACGAGCTTCAGGTTGATGCGCGCGTAGTTGCGGCCTTCATCGGTGCCGATGGTGGTCATGGCGAGCAGGATCTCGGGGAACTGCTTCAGGGCCGCCTCGACCTGCTGCACCTTGCCGTCCGTGTACTCGAGGCTCGACCCCACCGGTGTATTGAGCCGCAGCGAAATGAGGCTCTGGTCGGACTTGGGCACGAATTCCGTACCGATCAGCGGCACCAGCGCGAAGCTTGCCACCAGTGCTCCAAGTGCAATTGCCAGCACGCTCTTGCGGTGCATCAGCGCCCAGTCGAGCACCTCGCCGTAGAGCTCGTGCATCCACTCGATGCCGCGTTCCACGCGGTCCATGAAGCGGCCGAGCCACGGCACCCGCTTGAAGCGCGTGCCCGGCGGATCGTGCCAGATCGCGGACAGCATCGGGTCGAGCGTGAAGCTGACGAACAGCGACACCAGCACCGCAACCGCCACGGTGACGCCGAACTGGAAGAAGAACCGGCCGATGATGCCGCTCATGAAGGCGATGGGCACGAACACCGCGACGATGGCGAACGTGGTGGCCATCACCGCGAGGCCGATTTCCTCGGTGCCTTCGCGTGCCGCGGTCTGGTGGTCCTTGCCCA
>JANNYI010000564.1:0-8027 GCA_031410015.1 Betaproteobacteria bacterium
CGTCAATCTCACCAACGACCCGGCCGTGGTCGTGCGGCATCCGGATGTGGACATCGTGTGCGAGCTGATCGGCGGCATCGAGCCGGCGCGCACGCTGGTGCTCGATGCCATCGCCCACGGCAAGCATGTGGTCACCGCCAACAAGGCACTGCTGGCGCATCACGGCAACGAGATTTTTGCTGCGGCGTCGGCCAAGGGCGTGATGGTGGCGTTCGAGGCCGCGGTGGCTGGTGGCGTCCCGATCATCAAGGCGCTGCGCGAAGGGCTTTCCGCCAATCGCATCGAATGGATCGCGGGGATCATCAACGGCACGTCCAACTTCATCCTGTCGGAAATGCGCTCGCGCGGCGCGAGCTTTGCCGAGGTGCTGGCCGAAGCGCAGGCGCGCGGCTATGCCGAAGCCGATCCCACGTTCGACGTCGAGGGCATCGACGCCGCGCACAAGCTCACGATCATGTCCGCCATCGCGTTCGGCGTGCCGATGCAGTTCGACAAGGCCTACGCCGAAGGCATCACCAAGCTCACGCGCGAAGACATTCGCTACGCCGAGGAACTGGGCTACCGGATCAAGCTCCTGGGCATCACGCGGCGCGCGGTGGCCAACGGTCGCGAAGGCATCGAGTTGCGCGTGCATCCCACGCTGATTCCGCACAAGCGGCTGATCGCCAACGTCGAAGGCGCGATGAACGCGGTGCTGGTCAAGGCGGACGCCGTCGGCGCCACGTTGTACTACGGCGCCGGCGCAGGCGCGGAGCCCACCGCCAGCGCGGTGATCGCCGATCTGGTCGATGTGACCCGGATGCACACGGCCGATCCCGAGCAGCGCGTGCCGCATCTCGCGTTTCAGCCTGATCAGCTGACCGACCTGCCGTTTTTGCCCATGGGCGACGTCGTCACCAGCTACTACCTGCGGATGCGCGTGGACGACCGGCACGGCGTGCTGGCCGACATCACCCGCATCCTCGCCGACCGCGAGATCTCGATCGACGCGATGATCCAGAAGGAGCCGGACGAGGGCGAGGACCAGACCGACATCATCCTGCTGACGCACCAGTCCATCGAGCGCAATATCGTCGATGCAATCGCGAAGATCGAGGCGCTGCCGACGGTGCGCGGCGCGATCGTGCGCATTCGCCTGGAAGAATTGAACTGATGCGCTACGTCAGCACCCGCGGGGCGTTTGCCGATGCCCCGCAGCCGTTCTGCGCGATCCTGCTCGAAGGCCTGGCGCCCGATGGCGGTCTTGCGGTGCCGCAGGCGTACCCGCGGTTCACCAAGGCGGAGCTCGACGCGCTGCGTCCGCTTGGTTACCGCGACCTCGCGTTCGCGGTGCTGTCGCGTTTCATCGACGACATTCCGGCGCTGGAATTGAAACGCATCATCGATGCCACGTACACGCGCGAGACCTTCGGCAGTGACGAAATCACGCCGCTGCTCACGCTCGAGCCAGGGCTGCACCTGCTGCGCGTGTCCAACGGTCCGACGCTCGCATTCAAGGACATCGCGCTGCAACTGCTGGGCAACCTGTTCGAGCATGTGCTGGAGCGCGAAGGGCGTTCGCTCAACATCGTCGGCGCCACGTCCGGCGACACGGGCAGCTCGGCCGAATACGCGATGCGCGGCAAGGATCGCGTCACGGTCTTCATGCTGTCGCCCCATGGGCGCATGAGCCCGTTCCAGACCGCGCAGATGTTCGCGCTGGACGAGCCCAACATCTTCAACCTGGCGATCGAAGGCACGTTCGACGAGTGCCAGGACATCGTCAAGGCGGTGAATGCGGATGCGGCGTTCAAGGCCCGGCACCGGGTCGGCGCCGTGAATTCGATCAACTGGGCGCGCGTGGCCGCGCAGGTCGTCTATTACTTCAAGGGCTACTTCGCCGCCAGCACGGATAACGCGCAGCGTGTGGACTTCGCCGTGCCTTCCGGCAACTTCGGCAACATCCTCGCCGGCTACGTGGCGCGCAAGATGGGCCTGCCCATCGGGCGGCTCATCCTCGCCACCAACGAAAACGACGTTCTCGACGAATTCTTCCACACCGGGCGTTATCGCCCGCGCGGCGGCCCCGAGACGCACACCACATCGTCGCCCTCGATGGACATTTCCAAGGCGTCCAACTTCGAGCGCTTCATCCACGACGTCGCTGGTGGCGATGCCGACCGCGTGCGCGCGCTGTGGACCGACGTGGCGTCCGGCAAGGGTTTCGATCTTGCCGGCACGCCGCTGTGGGACGCCGTGCGCGCGGCCAACTTCGTTTCGGGTCGCAGCACCCACGCGGACCGCATCGCCACGATCCGCGCCGTCCATGCGCGCTTCGGGGTGATCATCGATCCGCACACGGCCGACGGCATGAAGGTTGCGCTCGAGCATCGTGACCCGACCGTGCCGCTGGTGACCATCGAGACGGCCTTGCCGGCCAAGTTCGCGGCCACGATCAGCGAAGCGCTGGGGCAGGATGCGCCGCGACCCGCAGCGCTGGCCGGTCTGGAGGCACTGCCGCAGCACTTCACCGTGCTGGCGGCTGATGTCGCGGCGATCAAGTCCTTCGTCGACAGGAATGCGGCGCGGGCGTGATGCCTGCCGCCGTAGCCATGCGTCACGCCCTGGCCGATCTGCTGCGCAATCTGCGCGCCGGACTTCGCCTCGCGTGCTTCCGGCCAGTGGATCGCCTCGCGTTTCGCCTGGACCTGCCACAGCTGGTGCTGCTGTTCCTCCTGTCCGCGCTGATCGACGTGGTGGGCGACGCCGTCCGCGTCGATGGACCCCGGGTATTTTCGCTCTTCGGTGCCGGCGCCGAACTCTATTCCGGTGCGCTTCTGCTGTTCACCGCGGCGCTGGTGGCGCTGCTCAACCGGCAGCGCGATCTCGCGCTCGCGATCCCGGTGGTGGTGCTGGCCTCGATGCCGGTCGTGCAGGCTTTGCACTATGTGCTGATCATCATGGCTTCGCGGCCGCAAGGTCTGCCCCTGGGCGAATTGCTCGAGAACTTCATCGTCCTCTGGATCGTGGTGGTGCTGGTGCGCAGTGTGGCCGTGGCGTTCTCGCCGCCTCCCGTGCACGCGTGGCTGCGCGCGATCGGTGCCGGCTTGCTGCTGGCGGCGCCGATCTGGTTTGCCAATGCGCTGTTCCCCAATGCGCCGTGGTGGACCGACGATGCGCCGCGCGCGTCGGCCGACGGCGGCCTTAACGCGGGCAGCGAGGCCGTGCTGGCCACGCAGGGCTTCATCCTCAATAACGCGCTCGATGCCCTGCAGGAGGAGCGGCCCGGCCGCGCGGACCTCTATTTTGTCGGCTTTGCGCCCGATGGCCGCACCGATGCGTATCGCACGGATGCCGAAGCCGCGCAGAAGGTCATGGATGCGCGCTGGGGCACCGCGGGGCGGTCGGTACTGCTGCTGAACAATCCGCAGACACTGATCTCCGCGCCGTTTGCCACCGTCACCAACCTGCGCGAGACGTTGAACGAAATCGGCAGCATCATCGATGCGGACGACGACGTGGTCATGGTGTACCTCGCCGGCCGCAGCGGACCCGACCATCGGCTGGACGCCTCGCAGCCGCCGCTTTCGCTCGTGGAACTGTCGCCGTCGGGATTGAAGCAGCTGCTGGACGACGCGGGGATCAAGTGGCGGGTGATCGTCGTCGCGGCGTGCTATTCGGGCGGATACATCGGGCCGCTCAAGGACGAGAACACGCTGATCATCACGGCATCGCAGTCCGATCGCGAGTCGTTCGGTTGCGGCGATCGCCGCGATCCTGCGTTTTTCGGCAACGCGTTCTTCGCGCAGGGCGTGGCGAAGGGGGACGGGCTTGAAGCCGCGTTCGAAGTCGCCCGCGAGCGCGTCGCCGCGCGCGAGCGCGAGGCGGGCTATGCGCCACCCTCGAATCCGCAGATCCACGTAGGCCGCGAGATCGCGGAGAAACTGAAGGCGGTGCAGAAGCGCGGCGGCGGCGGGACCACCGCGCGCGCCCCCGGGGCGCCTGCCCACGGCTAGCCGCCCGGTCTACACTGCCACCATGGCCGCCTCCGTCAGCGTTCGCTCCCTCGACCACGCCTATGGCGCGCACCGCGTCGTGCGCGGCATGAGCTTCACGCTGGAGCCGGGCAGCATCGGCTGCCTGCTCGGGCCCTCCGGCTGCGGCAAGACCACCGTGCTACGCTGCCTCGCCGGATTCGAACCCGTGCAGGGCGGCGAGATCAAGCTGTCCGATCGCGTGGTGTCCCGTCCCGGCCTCCAGGTGCCGCCGGAAAAGCGCGGCGTGGGCATGGTATTCCAGGACTACGCGCTGTTTCCGCATCTCGATGTGGCGCGTAATGTGGCCTTCGGCCTGTCGCTGCTGAGTAACGAGGATGCGGCTCGCCGCGTGGCTACGATGCTGGAACTGGTGGGACTGTCCGCCGTGGCGAAGGTGTATCCGCATGAGTTGTCGGGCGGACAGCAGCAACGCGTGGCACTGGCCCGCGCACTCGCGCCGGGACCCGACCTGCTGTTGCTTGACGAACCGTTTTCCAATCTTGACTTCGACTTGCGCGAACGCATATCGATCGAGGTGCGGGCGATCCTCAAGGCCGCCGGCGCCACCGCGATCCTGGTGACCCACGACCAGCACGAGGCGTTTGCGCTGGCCGACGAGATCGGCATCATGAAGGACGGTGCCATCGAGCAGTGGGATACCGCCTACAACCTCTACCATCGGCCGCGCACGCGTTTCGTGGCGGACTTCATCGGGCAGGGCGTGTTCCTGCGCGGCATCGCCGAAGTCGACGGCCACGTGCGCACGGAACTGGGCCAACTGGAAGGCGAGTGGCCGGTGCCGGTGGTCGCAGGCGGCGCGGTGGATCTGCTGTTGCGGCCCGATGACATCGTGCATGACGATGAGAGTCCGTGGCAGGCCGAAGTGGAGACCAAGGCGTTTCGCGGCGCCGAGTTCCTGTACACGCTGAAGCTGGCGTCGGGCACGCGGCTCCTGTCGCTCGTCCCGTCGCACCACAACCACGCCATCGGCGAGCACATCGGCATCCGGCTGGCCATCGACCACGTGGTGGCGTTTCCGAGCGATGAAGGGGTGGCGGTCCCGTAGGCTGGCGGGCGTGTAGGCGCGGCTTCAGCCGCGCGGAGAACGCGTTACCGCACGGAATTGCCTGAATTCCCGCCTTGCGCTATAATTCGCCTGCGGGGTGGAGCAGTCTGGCAGCTCGTCGGGCTCATAACCCGAAGGTCACAGGTTCAAATCCTGTCCCCGCAACCACATTCCGAAGGCCCGCCGCGACGCGGGCCTTTGCATTGGTGAACCACGGGAGCCACGCCATGCCGCCAATCCCTCACGCCGACATCGTGCAGCAGCTGGCACCGTCCGGCACGTTGCGCGCCGCGATCAACCTGGGCAATCCAGTGCTGGCCCAGCGCGACGCCATCTCGGGCGACCTGCGCGGCGTCTCGGTGGATCTCGCCAGCGAAATCGCGCGTCGCCTTGGCGTGCCGGTGCGGTTCGTTCCCTTCGATGCCGCCGGCAAGGTCTTCGAGGCGTTGCAATCCAGGGCCTGGGATGTTGCCTTCCTGGCCATCGATCCCAAGCGCGCGACCGAGATTGCGTTCACGGCCCCGTACGTGATCATCGAGGGCTCGTACATGGTGCGCAGGACGTCGCCGCTGCAGGTCATCGCCGACGTGGATCGTCCCGGCGTGCGCATCGCAGTGGGCAACGGCAGCGCCTACGAACTCTTCCTGTCGCGCACGCTGCAGCATGCGCAGCTGGTGCGTTTGCCGACCGGCAACGAGGCCATCGCGGCATTCCTGCGCGAAGGCATCGACGCGGCGGCGGGTGTCAAGTCGCCGCTGCAGAAATTCGCGCAGGAACACGCCGACTTGCGCGTGATGGATGGGCGCTTCATGGCCATCGAGCAGGCGATGGGGATGCCGAAGGCGCGGGTCGGCCCGGAGGCGGCGGAGCGCGCGCTGCAGTTCCTGCGCGCCTTTGTCGAGGACGCCAAGGCCTCGGGCCTCGTCGCGGCGGGCCTTGAGCGCAGCGGACAACATGATGCGCAGGTGGCGCCGCCTGCCGCACCTTCCGCGCCATAGTCGATGGCAACGGCACCGACAATCCCGACCATTGCTTCAGGCAGCCCGGTATTCGTCGCCGGTGTGGGCATGGTGCCCTTCGCGAAGCCCGGTGCCGGCCCGACCTACAACGTGATGGCTGCACAGGCGGTGCGACTGGCGCTGGCCGATGCCATGCTTGCCTACGACGACGTGCAGCAGGCCTACGCGGGCTACGTCTACGGCGACTCCACCGCCGGCCAGAAGGCGCTCTACGACGTGGGCATGACCGGCATCCCCATTGTCAACGTCAACAACAACTGCGCCACCGGTTCGACCGCGCTGTTCCTGGCGCGGCAGGCCGTGGCCAGCGGTGCTGTCGAGTGCGCGCTGGCGCTGGGTTTCGAGCAGATGGCGCCTGGCGCGCTCGGTACCGTGTTCAATGACCGGCCGACACCCTTCGAACGCTTCGATGCCGCCACCGACGCGCTGGTCGACTGGCCCGGCGTGCCGCTGGCGTTGCGCTATTTCGGCGGCGCCGGCAAGGCGCACATGGATCGCTACGGCACGTCGCTCGCCACGTTCGCGGAGATTCGCGCCAAGGCCAGCCGGCATGCCGCCAACAATCCGCTGGCGCTGTTCCGCAACGTCGTCACCGCCGCCGACGTGCTGGCCACGCCGGTGCTGATTCCTGGCGTGATGACGCGCCTGATGGCCTGTGCACCCACCTGCGGCGCCGCAGCGGCCCTGCTGGTGTCGCCCGCCTTTGCGCAACGGCACGGCCTGTCGACCAAGGTGCGCATCGAAGCGCAGGCGATGACCACCGATACGGCTTCCACGTTCGACAGCGGCGACATGATGCGGGTCGTCGGCGTCGACATGGCGCGCGCAGCCTCCATGGCCGTCTATGCGGCTGCCGGCATCGGCCCGGAGGACGTCGACGTCGTCGAATTGCACGACTGCTTTGCGCACAATGAATTGCTGAGCTACGAGGCGCTGCAACTGTGTCCGGACGGTGGCGGCGAGGCCTTCGTCCGCGCCGGCGACAACACCTACGGCGGCCGCGTGGTGACCAATCCGTCCGGGGGGCTCCTGTCGAAGGGCCATCCGCTGGGCGCCACCGGCCTCGCTCAATGCTACGAGTTGGTCCACCAGCTGCGCGGCACGGCGGAGGCCCGGCAGGTGCCGGACGCGCGGATCGGGCTGCAGCACAACCTTGGTTTGGGCGGCGCTTGTGTCGTGACGCTGTATAGAGCGGATTGAGCACAGGCTGCGCGAGGCTGAAGCCTCGCCTACGGCGTGTTCGCGGCAGGCGGCTGCCAACTAGCCAGGCAGGATGCGCGAGGCTGTAGCCTCGCCTACGGAGCATTCGGGGCAAGCTGCTGCCAATGGGCCAAGCTCCTGCGGACCCTGTAGGCGAGGCTTCAGCCTCGCGGAACAACCCGCTTCATTGCGCAGGATCAATGGCGTACACGCCGACGAGCATGGGGCGCGGCCCCGCCAAAAGCTAGAATACGGACTGGACGGGTGCCGCCGGCGCCCGCAGGGAGTGGTCGTGGCCGCGGATACTTCACCCAAGCAACCGGCCCCCTCGCTTGCCGACTGGCAGCGCGCGGCGGCCAAGAGCGCGCCGGGCGGCGATGTGGACAGCCTCGTCTGGCACACACCGGACGGCATCGCCGTCAAGGCGCTGTACACGGCCGCTGACGTGGCGGGCCTGCCGTACGCCGACACGCTGCCTGGATTCCCGCCCTATGTCCGTGGACCGCAGCCGACGATGTACGCGGTGCGGCCCTGGACCATCCGCCAGTACGCCGGCTTCTCCACGGCCGAGGAATCCAACGCGTTCTACCGGCGCAATCTCGCGGCGGGCGGGCAGGGCGTGTCCGTGGCCTTCGATCTCGCCACGCATCGCGGCTACGACTCGGATCACGAGCGGGTGGTGGGCGACGTCGGCAAGGCTGGCGTGGCCATCGATTCCGTCGAGGA
>JANNYI010000565.1:0-1275 GCA_031410015.1 Betaproteobacteria bacterium
CGACAAGCTGCTCGGGCTGCAGGGCGGCTGGAAGGAGCTGAACGGCCACTTCGAGGCGCATTCGCGTTTCGTCGATGCCTGCGTCGCGTTCGACTCCGAGGCGCGCCTCGCGAGCGTGCGTTGCCCGACGTTCGTGCTGCACGCGGCGCTCGACCAGGTGACCAGCCCGCGCACGACACTGCCGATCGAGAGGGCGATCCCGGGCGCCGTCGGCGAGACCTGGGACGATCTCGCGCACGTGGTGGCGGGCAAGGCACAGAAGATCCGCTTCGCCAACACCCTGTTCGACTGGCTGGCGAAGCACTGATCCTGTGGATCGCGCGCCCGCGGGCACCGTTTTCGCTACCATCGTGGGCGCTTCGCCTCGCTCGCCCGCCCGGGGGTTCCATTGGTTCCTGTCGAGTTCATCCTGTTCGGGCTGACCCTGCTGGCGGTCGCCCTGTTCCACCAGCACACGCTGCGCTCGGCGCTGCTGGGACTCGCTGCGATCACGCTCTGGAAGACGTTCTACGCGGGCTTCGCCGAAGGCTCCGGCGCCGCCGGCCTGCTGCAGCATCTCGGCCATGAGTGGGTGGTGCTGACCAACCTGTTCTGCCTGCTGGTGGGCTTCGGCCTGCTCGCCCGACATTTCGAGCTCACGCACATCCCGCTGGCCCTGCCGCATTTCCTGCCGGACGACTGGAAAGGCGGCCTGGTGCTGCTGGCGCTGGTATTCGTGCTGTCGAGCTTCCTCGACAACATCGCCGCAGCGATGATCGGCGGCAGCGTCGCCGCGTCGGTGTATCGCGGGCGCGTGCACATCGGCTACCTCGCCGGGATCGTCGCGGCCTCGAATGCCGGCGGCGCCGGCAGCGTGATCGGCGATACCACCACCACCATGATGTGGCTCGATGGCGTGGCGGCCGCCGACGTGCTGCACGCCTACGTCGCCTCGGCCGCCGCATTCCTCGTATTCGCCGTGCCGGCGTCGCTGCAGCAGCAGCGCCATTCGCCGATCGTCAAGGATACGGTCGGCCGCGTGCCGCTCGACTGGCCGCGAATCGGCGTCGTGGTACTGATCCTCGCCGCTGCGGTCATCACCAACCTGACGGTGAACCTGCGCTTCGCGGCCCTGGCGGATGCCTTCCCGTTCATCGGCGTGGCCGTCGCGGCGACGCTGCTGCTGACCGCGCCGATCCGTCGCCCCGACTGGAGCATCGTGCCCGAGTCGGTGCGCGGCAGCGTATTCCTGCTCTCGCTGGTGCTGGCCGCCTCGATGATGCCGGTCGAGAAGCT
>JANNYI010000566.1:0-12130 GCA_031410015.1 Betaproteobacteria bacterium
GATTCAGCATGCGGATTCATCAAGGTAGGCGGCGCTGCCTGCCAAGGCGGCGCCGCTGCCACATCCGCGTCACATCAATCGGCGACAGTCGCGCAGGCCAACCGCGACGGACCCGCCATGCTGACCCTGATCAATCTGGACACGGCCCATGAACGCCGCGAGCGGATGGCAGAGCAGCTCGACGCGCTCGGCGTGCCATGCGCCAGGGTCGGCATCGACCTGCGCCGCACCTCGGACGCAACGATCGACGCCTGGCTTGCGCGCCACCTGCCCGGGATCGGCTTCGACAGGAGTGAGCTCTCCGGCGCCGAGATCGGCTGCTGGGTGTCGCACGTCACCGCGTGGCGGCACCTTGCCGCGAGCGTTGTGTATGCTGTCATGGTGGTGGAGGATGACCTGCTGCTGAGTCCCGAGTTTGCGGAGGCCGTTGGTGTCCTGGAGACGCAGTCACCGTTCGACGTGGTGTTCCTCGGCACGTCGTCGCGCAACATCTCCACGCGCCGGCACACGATGATCGGCGCGCTGCGGGCACACGCGCCGGTGGGTGCCATCTACAACACGTGGGGCTATACGATCGCGCGCAGTTACGCGCTGCGCTTCTTCGCGCAGCCGCGGACCATCGCCATCCCGATCGACCATTGGCTGGGCGGCCGCAGCCGGCAGCTGAAGCCCCGCATCGCCGTGTTGCGCCCCGCCGTGGTCGCGGAGAACCCGGCGCTGGGGCTCGACTCGCAGATCGAGCCGCACACGATGCGCCTCGACCGCTGGAAGATCGTGGAAGGCACCCGGCGCGCCGTACTGGCGAGCCGCGTCGGCGATCTTTACTATTCGCTTTACCGGTTCCTTTAGCTGGCGAATTGTCGCGAGGCTAAAAGCCTCGCCTGCACCCCACCTGAAGCCAGGCGAACGCGCGGGTGATGCCCCAACCGCGCTACAATGCGCGCCCTGCCTCAAGGAGTCCACGATGAGCCTGTCCATGTACCAAGCCTCCGTCCCCGTCTTCGCGCGCGGACTCACCAATCTGAAGAACGTGCTGGTCAAGGGCCAGGCACACGCGGCTGCCAGGAAGATCGACGAGGCCGTGTTCATCAACGCCCGGCTCTTCCCGGACATGCTGGCCTTCGCGCGCCAGATCCACATCGCCACCGACTTCGCGCGCGGCACCGTCGCGCGGCTGTCCGGCGTCGAGCCGCCGAAGTGGGAAGACAACGAAACGACCTTCGCCCAACTGATCGCGCGCATCGACAACACGATCGCCGCGGTCAACAGCTTCACCGCGGCGCAGATCGACGGCTCCGAAGCGCGCCCGGTCACGCGTCCCGTGCGCGGTGAGCCCAAGACGTTTTCCGGCATCAACTATCTGCTGCAGTATTCGATGCCGAACTTCTACTTCCACTCCACGACGGCCTACGCGATCCTGCGCAGCAACGGCGTGGAAGTCGGCAAGGGCGATTTCATCGGCGCGCTGGACTGATACGCCGGCCGCGACGCGAATTTTTGCGCTTGCAAAGAAAGGCCCCGCTTCGGCGGGGCTTTTCTTTGCGGCAACATCTGGATACTTGTGCACTTCCGTAGGCGAGGCTTCAGCCTCGCGTGGCGCTGCGCGAGGCTGAAGCCTCGCCTACGGAAACATGAGGCGAATGAACTACCCGAGGTTGGGCGACAGCCTAGACCGCGCCGCCGCCAGCGGTACCCCGGCGCGATCCGCAAAGTCGGCCAGCTGATCCTCGCCGATGCGGCCCACCGCGAAGTACCGCGCGTCCGGATGCGCGAGATAGAACCCGCTGACCGCGGCCGTGGGCAGCATCGCGTAGCTCTCCGTCAGCGTCATGCCGATGGCTTGCGCGCGCAGCACGTCGAAGAGCGGCGCCTTGACCGCATGATCGGGGCAGGCGGGATAGCCGGGCGCCGGCCGGATGCCGGCGTACTCCTCGCGGATCAGCGCGTGCACGTCGAAGGCGCCGCTGTCGTCGGTGGTCTCGTAGCCCCACAGCTCGCGCCGCACCTTGCGATGCAGCCATTCCGCAAACGCCTCGGCCAGCCGGTCCGCCAGCGCCTTCAGCATGATTGCGCTGTAGTCGTCCTTCGCGGCCTCGAACTCGGCCAGCTTCTTCTCGATGCCGACACCTGCCGTCACCGCGAACGCGCCCACGTAATCCGCGATACCCGAATCGGCAGGGGCGACGAAGTCGGCAAGACAATAGTTGGGATTGCCAGACGGCTTCTCATTCTGCTGTCGCAGGTTGTGCCACGTCAGCACCGGCTTCGTGCGCGCCTCGTCGTCAAACAGCATGATGTCGTCGCCAACGCCCTGCGCCGGATTGATCGTGACGACACCATGCGCGGAAAGCCAGCGGCCATCGATGATGCGTTTGAGCATCGCCTGGCCTTCGGCAAGAACGTTGCGCGCCGCTTCGCCGACGACGGCGTCATCGAGGATGGCGGGATACGGCCCCGACAGCTCCCACGCCTGGAAGAACGGCCCCCAGTCGATGAAGGCGGCCAGTTGCGCGAGGTCGACATTGCGGAACTCGCGGCGGCCCAGCGCGAGCGGCACGTGCGGCTGCGCGCGCGTCCAGTCGCTGGCGAACGCATTGGACCGAGCCGCCGCCAGCGACACGAGCTTCGGGCCTTTCTTGCTCGCGTGCTGGACGCGGATCTTCTCGTAATCGTCGGCCACTTCCGCGACGTAGGCGTCCTTCAACTCGTCGGACAAGAGGTTGCTGGCCACGCCCACCGCGCGCGACGCATCGGGCACATAGACGGTGACGCCGCCATAATGCGGCGCGATCTTCACCGCGGTGTGCACGCGCGACGTCGTGGCCCCGCCGATCAGCAGCGGCTGGCGCATCTGCAGGCGCTGCATCTCGTGCGCAACGTGCGCCATTTCCTCGAGCGACGGCGTGATGAGGCCCGACAAACCGATGATGTCGGCGTTGCGCTCCATCGCCGTCTCGAGGATCTTCTTGGCCGGCACCATCACGCCCAGGTCGATCACGTCGAAGTTGTTGCACTGGAGCACCACGCCGACGATATTCTTGCCGATGTCGTGCACGTCGCCCTTCACCGTGGCCATCACGATCGTGCCCTTGGGCTTGCCGGCGTCGCCGGACAGCCGCTTCTCCTCCTCGATGTACGGCACCAGGTGGCCCACCGCCTGCTTCATCACGCGGGCTGACTTCACCACCTGCGGCAGGAACATCTTGCCGGCGCCGAAGAGATCGCCGACGACATTCATGCCCGCCATCAGCGGGCCCTCGATCACCTGGATGGGTCGCGCGTACTTCTGCCGCGCCTCCTCCGTGTCCTCGATGATGTACGCGGTGATGCCCTTGACCAGCGCATGCGACAGCCGCGCCTCCACCGGCTGCTCGCGCCACGTCAGGTCCTCGGTGCTCACCTTGCCTTGCGACTTCACCGTTTCAGCGAAGGTGACCAGCCGCTCGGTGGCGTCCGGCCGGCGATTGAGCACCACGTCTTCCACGCGCTCGCGCAGTTCCGGATCGATGGTGTCGTACACGCCCAACTGCCCGGCATTGACGATGCCCATCGTCAGGCCGGCCTTGATTGCGTGATACAGGAATACCGTGTGGATCGCCTCGCGCACCGGCTCGTTGCCGCGGAACGAGAAGCTCACATTGGAGATGCCGCCGGAAATCTTGGCGTGGGGCAGATGCTGCCGGATCCAGCGCGTGGCCTCGATGAAGTCGACCGCGTAGTTGTTGTGCTCGTCGATGCCCGTGGCGATCGCGAACACGTTGGGATCGAAGACGATGTCCTCGGGCGGGAAGCCCACCTCGTCGACCAGGAGGTCGTAGCTGCGCTTGCAGATCGACGTCTTGCGCTCGAAGGTGTCGGCCTGGCCCTTCTCGTCGAAGGCCATCACGATCACCGCCGCGCCATAGCGGCGCACGCGCTTCGCCTGCGCGATGAACGCGGCCTCGCCCTCCTTCATCGAGATCGAGTTGACGATGGGCTTGCCCTGCACGCATTTCAAGCCCGCCTCGATCACCTCCCACTTGGACGAGTCGATCATCACCGGCACGCGGGCGATGTCGGGCTCCGTGGCGATCAGATTCAGGAAGCGGACCATCGCCGCCTTCGAATCGAGCATCGCCTCGTCCATGTTGACGTCGATGATCTGCGCGCCGCTGGCCACCTGCTGGCGCGCGACTTCCACCGCGCCGGCAAAGTCGTCGGCCAGGATGAGGCGCGCGAATGCCTTTGACCCGGTGACGTTGGTGCGCTCGCCGACGTTGACGAACAGCGAGTCGTCGCCGATGGCAAGCGGCTCGAGGCCCGACAGGCGCATCACGCCCGACTCCGGGCCTGTCATGCTGCGGCTTCCGCGCTCTCCTCGTGGGGCAGCAAGCGCGGGGGCAGCGTGCGCACGGCCTGCGCGATCGCCTGGATGTGCTCCGGCGTGGTGCCGCAGCAGCCGCCGACGATGTTGACGAAGCCGCTGCGGGCGAAGTCCTGCAGCAGCCGGGAGGTCTGCGCCGGCGTTTCGTCGTAGCCGGTCTCGGCCATCGGATTGGGCAGGCCCGCGTTCGGGTAGCAGGAGACGAACGTGTCCGCGACGCGGGACAGTTCCTCGATGTACGGCCGCATCAGCGCGGCGCCCAGCGCGCAGTTCAAGCCGACCGCCAGCGGCCGCACATGGCGGATCGCGTTCCAGAAGGCTTCCGGCGTCTGGCCCGACAGCGTGCGCCCCGACGCATCGGTGTTGGTGCCGGACACGATCACCGGCAACCGCTGGCCCACGCGATCGAAGAACGACTCGACGGCAAACAGCGCCGCCTTGGCGTTCAGCGTATCGAAGATCGTCTCGACCATGATGATGTCGGCGCCGCCTTCGACCAGGCCTTCGACCGCCTCGGTGTACGTGGCCACCAGCTCGTCGTAGGTGACGTTGCGCGCGCCCGGATCGTTGACGTCGGGCGAGATCGACGCGGTGCGATTGGTGGGTCCCATCGCGCCGGCAACGAAGCGCGGCTTGTCGGGCGTGCGCGCGGTCCAGGCGTCGCAGCACTCGCGGGCGATGCGCGCGGCCTCGCGGTTGATCGCGCGCACTTCGCCTTGCATGCCGTAGTCCGCCTGCGCGATGCCGGTGGCGCTGAAGGTGTTGGTCTCGACGATGTCCGCGCCGGCTTCGAGGTAGCGATTGTGGATGGCGCGGATCACTTCCGGCTGCGTCAGCGCCAGCAGGTCGTTGTTGCCCTTGAGGTCGTGCCCGTGATCGTGAAACCCGCCGCGAAAGTCGGCTTCGCCCAGGTGGCACTGCTGGATCATCGTGCCCATCGCGCCGTCGAGCACCAGGATGCGTTGGCGCAGCAGTCGGGTCAGCAGGGCGGTTTGATCGGGGCGCATGGCGGTCTTCGGCAATGGTGCGAAACTGTTCGCAAGGTCTTGAATATTAGCATTTCTTCGGTGGGTCACCCTACGATTTCGGCATATGGTCACAACCGCCGCCGATAAGCGACGCCGGCCCCGGCCATGCTACGCTTTGCGGATGAAACATCTGAAACCCAAGGAAGCGCAGGCGCTCCTCAACAGCAATCCGCAGGCGGTGTTCGTCGATTGCCGCAGCGAGATGGAATTCTTCTTCGTCGGCCATCCGGTGGGCGCGCAGCACGTCGCGTGGAACGACGGCCCCGACTGGGACGTCAACCCGCACTTCGTCGGGCAGGTGAAGAAGGTGGCCAGCATGAACCGGCCGATCGTGCTGATCTGCCGCAGCGGCCACCGCTCGCTCGACGCCGGCCTCGCACTGGAAAAAGCCGGCTTCACCGACGTCTACAACGTGCTCGACGGATTCGAGGGACCGCTCGATGACAGGCACCACCGCGGCATACTGTCGGGATGGCGCATGGAAGGCCTGCCGTGGGAGCAGCTGTAGTGCCCTGCCGCCGTCCCGCCTGACGCTGCATGCAGGCCTTCGGTCCTCTCGCGACGCTGTTTCTCGACGCGGAAAAGCCGCAGGCGCCACAAGCGCAGCTCGACTGGTTTGCCGCCGCGCTGCCCACGGCCGCAGGCACGCTGCTGGCGCCGATGTGCGGCTCCGGACTGTTGCTGGTGCCGCTGGTCGCGGCCGGTCGCAGCGTTCACGGCGTCGACCTCTCCCCCTCCCGCATTGCCGCGTGCGAGGCGCGCCTCGCTGCCGCCGACGTGACGACGCCGCTATTCCGGCAGGACATCACGCAACTCAACCTGCCGTTCCGGTATGCCGCGGCGTTCATTCCCGGCGGCGCCTTGCAGCTCGTCACCGATGCAGCGGCCGTCGCCGGCACGCTGTCGCGGCTGCATGCGCACCTGGTCGACCCCGGCCTGTTGTTGCTTGAATGTCATGTGCCCGCAGAGTCGCGGCAGCGCCTGGGCGCGCCGCTGGTGGAGGTGCGCACGGTCAAGCTCCCCGACGGCACGCAGATCGCATTGCGCTCGGAGTCCACGTGCTGGGCGGACGCGCGATTGCTGCGCACCGACAACCGTTACGCGCATCGGCGTGGCGCGCAACGCCTGGCCGAGGAGCACGAGACGCTGACCGTCACGTGGTACCCGCCCGACGAGATCGCGGACATCGTGCGCACGGCGGGCTTCCGCGACGTCGAGATCAAGCCGTCAGCGCTGCCGGCCGAGGCCGGCGAGACGTTCGTGGTCTGCGCGCGAATCTAGCGGCCTGCCGCAGGTTGCGGCAAGGCCGCCGAGCTACCAGCTGCCCGAGCTGCCGCCGCCACCGGAGCTGCCGCCGCCGCCCGAGAAGCCGCCGCTCGACGACGAGCTGCCGGACGATCCGCCCGACGAGCTGCTGGTGGACATCACGAAGCCGCCGATCGATGTCGTTCCCTTCTTCTTCAGTTCCAGCTTGGCCTTGGCGTACCACGCGGTGTTCATCAGCATCAGCTTGATCAGCGGAAAGCCGACGACATAGATCACGAGCACCACCAGCGCGCCCTTCACGCCGAGGATGACGATCGGGAACATCGCCCAGAACGGAATCAGGAAGAAGTAGAGGAACCAGCCCATCCCGGGGGTCATGAGGCCGATGAAGGTAAAGAGTCCGATGATGCCGAACACGAAGGCGCCCAGCAGGATGCGCATCGGCCACGGCGGCAGGTCGGGTTCGTTGATGTTCATGAAGCTCGACGCCACCTTGCTGCCGGTCGCGGCCGTGTCGGCGGGCTCCGCCCCTCCCTCCAGGCGGGTGATGATCGCGGTCACGCCGGCGTCGATACCGCCGTCGTAGTCGCCTGCCTTGAACCGCGGCGTCATGTCGTTGCGGATGATGCGGCTGCTGGTCGCGTCGGTGAGCGTGCCCTCGAGGCCGTAGCCCACCTCGATGCGCATCTTGCGATCCTTCGGCGCCACGATCACCAGCACGCCGTTGTCCTTGCCCTTCTGGCCGAGCTTCCAGTCGGCGAACACGCGCGTGGCGTACTGCTCGATGCTCTCGTCGCCGATCGTGGGCACCGTCAGCAGCACCACCTGGTTGGACGTCTTCTGCTCGTGCGCTTTCAGCTTTTCGGCAAGCTTTTCGCGCACCGGTGCCGACAGGATCTCGGCATGATCGACCACGCGCCCGGACAGGTACGGCACGTCGGCAACGGCCGCGGCCAGTGACGATGCCGCCAGCGCCATGGCGGCGACGAAGGCGCGCGCGCTCATGGGTCGCGCGCCTCGATCGCGCGATCGGCAAAGCGATTCTCGCGCGCGGCCGGGACGAAGCCCCCGGCGGCGAAGAGTTCGCGCAAGGCTGCAAGTCCCGCGAGCATCGCCGCGCCCGGCGTGCCGACGCGCAGTGCGGGGAGCATCCGCGCAATGACGCCATCCCACTGCGCCACCGTCACCTTGTCGCGAAGGCCTGTGTCGGCGCGGATCACCACGCGCTGCTCGAGCAGGCTCACCAGGATCAGCACGGCATTGCGCGTGGGCGTGGCGAAGAGCTCGCGCTGCAGGAACTGCACCTCGGCGAACTGCGCCACTTCGAGTTCGGCGCGCGACTTGCGCAGGAAGAGGCGCGCAAAGGCGGGCACGAAAACCGCGCCCAGCGCCCACAACGCCCCGATGCCGAGCATGGCCACAGCGGGCCACAGCGCGCTGCCGCCCGCCGTCCACGGGGGGCGCAACAGGTCGTGCACCGCCACGATGAGTCCGGTCAGCGCGGCGCCGAGCGCAAACGCCTTCCATACGGTCTCGGGGTAGACGTCGGACTTGCCGACAACGACCGTCACGACCTCCACGCCGTAGGCGGACTCGAGTTCACCAACCCGCGTTGCGATGGCGGCCTGGTCGGCCGCGTCAATCATCGGCGGCAACGCGTCAGGACGTGCGCTCACACGTGCCGATCCGGACTTCGCTTCCGGGGTACTGCCCCTGCAGGTCCTTCAGGCGGGCCAGTACTGACTGCTGCGGATCGCGCACCACCAACAGCGTCTGGCTGATGGCGGCGCCGCGCGGCTGCACCTTGGCGAGTTTGACACCCAGGACCGCGAGTTCGTCCGCGCGCGCCACCGCGGCGGGCTCGGTTCGATACGTGCCGAAGGACACGGCGAACTGCCCGCGGCCGGCGTCGGCGACGGCGAGATCCTTCACGCCCTGCTTGCGCAATTCGGCGATGCGCGTCTCCGCCGCATTGCGATTGGGGAACGGCCCCATGCTGACCCAGTAGCCGTTGTCGAACTCGACGCGCTTCTGCGTCAGCAGGCGGCCGAGTGCCAGCGACTCCACGTCGGCGAGCGCGCGCGTGCGGTCGGGATCGGAAAAGGGGCCCCATTCGAGGCAGACGTCGGCCAGCGCCGCCACTTTGGCGGGGCCGAGCGTTGCCACCTGTTGCGGGGTCAGCAACTTGATCTTGTCCGGCTGGATCTGGTCCTGCAGCAGCACGGCCTCGCCCGAACCGCTGTCGAGACGGGTGTACGCATAGAGCGTCAGATTCGCGAGCAGCAGGAGGATGAGGACAATGCGCATGGGATGGGGAACGGCGCCGCGATGCGGCGAACCGCCCGATTATCCACGACCTGCGCAGGCCCGTGTAGGCGAGGCTTCAGCCTCGCATGCACGCGAGGCTGAAGCCTCGCCTACGAATGCATCGTACGAAAAGGGCGAATCAGGCCCGGCGCAGCGAAATTTCGCCGGCCAGGTAGCGCGCGCGGCGCGGGCCATCGGCCAGCACCAGCGCGCCGGCGCTGTCCACGCCGGCGACCGTGCCGGTGACACTGCCGCCGTCCGGCAGCAGCAGCTTGACCGGCTTGCCCTGGTAAGCGTGGCGCCGCTGCCACTCCGCGGCAAACGGCGGGAATCCGGCGCGCGAGTAGGCGTCCAGCGTGGACGCGAGTTCGGAGGCCACCCGCGCGAGAAGGTGGTTGCGATCGATGGCCGGCGCGCCGCGCCCCGCCACCGTGGCCAGGTCGCTGACCGGCTGCTCGATGTCGCGCCGGATTTCCACCGGCAGGCGCACGTTGAGGCCGACGCCCACCACCACCACCGACGGGCCGAGCGCGTCGCCGTTCAATTCGACGAGGATGCCGCCGACCTTCAGGTGCTTGTGAATGAGGTCGTTGGGCCACTTCAGTTCGACGCCCGGCAGCCCCTCGGCTTCGAGTGAGCGCACGACCGCGACGCCGACGGCCAGCGACAGCCCGGCCAGAAATCCCGCGCCCTGCTCGAACTGCCAACCCAGCGAAAACGTGAGGCTGCCACCTGCGACCGCAGTCCATGGCTTGCCGCGGCGGCCGCGGCCGGCGGTCTGCCACTCGGCGGCCAGCACCGTGCCGTGGATGTCCTTGCGCTGCGAGCGGCGCAGCAATTCGGTGGACGTGGAACCGATCTGGTCGACGATCTCGACGTCCAGCGACGGGAAACCGGGGCCCTTGGCGGCGATGTCGCGCAGGGCGACGCGCACCGCATCGGCATCCAGGAAGTCGGGGGCGGCGGTCAGGCGATAGCCCAGTCCGCGGACGCGCTCAAGCGAAAGCCCGGCCGTCTCGGCCTGCTTCAGCAACTGGGAAACCCGGGCGCGCGTCAGCCCCACGGTTGCGGCGAGGTCTTCGCCGGAGTGGAAGGCGCCGTCCGAAAGCTGGCGCAGGAGCGAGAATCCAAGAGGAGTGAGCACTGACATAGCCTTGTCATGTTGCACCGCCAAATGTATCACGTTGACGGCGTTAGCGCACCAAATTCGGGCCTGGACCAAGGCAGATGCGGTCTCCATCCTCCAATTGCAAGTACGCTTTCGCGATCCGCAAGCCGGGATAGCCAGCCGGGGTGGCCAAACGGGACGAAGCGCGGTTTCGTGCCCGCGAATGGTGCAGCGCAATGCCCGCCGGTGGCCACCTCGGAATCCCGTAGGCGAGGCGTCGGCCCCGTGCGTTGCTCGACAGCGCCGCCCGTACCGGCGATTCATCCGAACGCTAGGTCTTCAGTACCCCGCGCCGGATCTGGTCCAGTTCGATCGATTCGAACAGCGCCTGGAAGTTGCCCTCGCCGAAACCCTCGTTGCCCTTGCGCTGGATGATCTCGAAGAAGATGGGGCCGATGACCGTGGACGTGAAGATCTGCAGCAGCATCTCGTTGTCCACCGGCGCGCCGTCGAGCAGGATGCGGTTCCGGCGCAGCCGCGCCTCGTCCTCGGTGTGGCCGGGCAGCCGCGTGGCAAGCAGATCGTAGTACGTGTCCGGCGTGTCCTGGAACACCACGCGCTGCCGGAGCAACTGCTCCACCGAAGCAAAGATGTCGCGCGTGCCCAGCGCCACGTGCTGGATGCCCTCGCCGCGATAGGCGACGAGATACTCCTGGATCTGGCTCTTGTCGTCGGAGCTCTCGTTGATCGGAATGCGGATCTTGCCGCACGGGCTCGTCATTGCCTTCGACTTCAGTCCCGTGAGCTTGCCCTCGATGTCAAAGTAGCGCAGCTCGCGGAAATTGAAGATGCCGGCGTAGAAGTCCGCCCACTCGCCCATCCGCCCGCGATGCACGTTGTGCGTCAGGTGGTCGATATAGGTGAGCCCGGCGCCCGGCGGGTGCTGGTCCACGCCCGGCAGCGGCACGAAGTCGATGTCGTAGATCGAGACCTGGCCGCCCGCGTTGGGGGGCGAGCCCGGGTAGCGGTCGACGAGATAGATCAGCGAATCGCCGATGCCCTTGATCGCCGGAATGTTGAGCTCCATCGGTCCCGGGCGGTTTTCCACGCCCCACGCGCCGTGCTTGACGGCCGAGGCGCAGGCCAGAGCGGCATCCTTGACGCGAAACGCGATGGCGCAGATCGACGGCCCGTGCACGCGCGCAAACGACTGCGCAAACGAATCGGGCTCGGCGTTGACGATGAAGTTGATCTCGCCCTGCCGGTAGAGCAGCACGTTCTTCGAACGATGCCGGGCCACCGCCGTGAAGCCCATCTGCTCGAAGAGACGCCCGAGGGCCGCCGGATCCGGCGCCGCGTATTCGATGAATTCGAAGCCGTCGGTGCCGAGCGGATTGTCCCAGAGCGAAGGTGCGGCGACTGCCATGGCGGTGTCCAGAGGGGGAATGCGGAGGCGAAAGTGTAGCGAATGGCCCCCCCGCGCTGCCGGTTGTTTATTGCGTCATTTCGGCACTTGCCGCAATATTGTTGCCTGTCCGCCACCTTTCACGCCATGGAGTAGCCGATGCGCACGCCGCTGCCCGAACTCGACCGCGCCGATCGCCGGATGCTGGCGCTGCTGCAGGAACACGGCCGGATGACCAATGCCGAGCTGGCGCACAAGGTGGCGCTGTCGCCGTCGCCGTGCCTGCGCCGGCTGCAGCGGCTGGAGGAGTCCGGCGTCATCGCGCGCTACGCGGCGGTGCTCGACCCCAAGCTGCTGGGCCTCGGCCTGATCGCGCACCTGGAGGTGATGCTGGACAAGCAGGCCGAGCACGCGCGCTCCACGTTTCGCAAGGCGGTGCAGAAGTGGCCCAACGTGCTGACGTGCTACGCGCTGTCGGGGCAGTGGGACTACCAGCTGAAGGTGATCGCGCCCGACCTCGATCACTATTCGCGGTTCCTGATGGAGCACGTGCTGGCGCTGCCGGTGGTGGTCAACGTGCAGTCGTCGTTCGTGCTCGAAACCGTCAAGGACACGACCGCGCTGCCGCTGGCGCATCTGTAGGCGAGGCTTCA
>JANNYI010000567.1:0-4747 GCA_031410015.1 Betaproteobacteria bacterium
GTGTTCAAGTAGCGGGCGACGGCGCGCTCACCGCGCTGCGGGTGCAGGTCAGCAAGGATGGGGTGCGGCCGCCGCAATAGTTGCCGCAAGGACAGTCGAAACGCAGGCATTGGCGTAACCTCGTTTGGTGCCCGACGCGGCTTTGATCGGGGTCAATACGCGACCCGGATGCATGCGTAAGCTCTCGGGGGGATTGTCTCGGCGCCAGAGCATTGCCTGGAAACAAAATGGGCGATGCCGGTCCGGGGCATTGGGGAAATCGAGTAGCACTACACGAACAGGGTCGGGCGAGGCGCCAGCGGCGTCCTCCATTGGCCGTGTTTGCCAACCTGGAGGATCAGCATGAGTGATTCCATCGTCGCCCACATCGAGGCGAATCCCAAGTACCACGAGTTGCGACACAAACGGAATACGTTCGGCTGGACCCTTACCATCCTGATGTTGATTGTCTACTTCGGCTACATCGCGCTGATCGCCTTCAACAAGCCGTTCCTGGCGCAGCCGATCGGCAACGGCGTGACCACGCTGGGCATCCCGATCGGCCTGGGCGTGATCATTTTCACGATCGTGATCACCGGCATCTACGTGCGTCGCGCCAACGGCGAATTCGACCGTCTGACATCCGAAATCCTCGCCGAGGCCGGCAAATGAGGGCCGCCGCGAGAGTCCTGGCAGGCACCGCTGCGCTGCTGCTCGCAGGCGCGGCGCTGGCCGCGGGCGGCGACATCGGTCAGGTCGACAAGCAGGCCACCAACTGGACGGCCATCGGCATGTTCGGCATCTTTGTCGTCGGCACGCTGTTCATCACCAAGTGGGCAGCCGCCAGGACCAAGTCGGCGGCGGACTTCTACACGGCCGGCGGCGGCATCACCGGCTTCCAGAACGGGCTGGCCATCGCCGGCGACTACATGTCGGCGGCGTCGTTCCTCGGCATCTCCGCCGCGGTGATGGCCACGGGCTACGACGGCCTCATCTACTCCATCGGCTTCCTGGTCGGCTGGCCGATCATCACGTTCCTGATGGCGGAGCGCCTGCGCAACCTCGGCAAGTTCACGTTTGCCGACGTGGCCGGCTACCGCTTTGCGCAAACGCCCATCCGCGTGTTTGCCGCGTCGGGCACGCTGGTCGTGGTCGCGTTCTACCTGATCGCGCAGATGGTGGGCGCGGGTGCGCTGATCAAGCTGCTGTTCGGCCTCGACTATTGGATCGCCGTGGTGATCGTGGGCGCGCTGATGATGGTGTACGTGCTCTTCGGCGGCATGACCGCGACCACGTGGGTGCAGATCATCAAGGCCGTCATGCTGCTGTCGGGCGTCACGTTCATGGCGATCATGGTGCTGGCGCAATACGGCTTCAGTCCCGAGGCGCTGTTTGCCAAGGGCGTGGAAGTGCGCACGCAGATCGCGGTGAATGGCGGCAAGACGCCGCCGGAGGCGGCCAAGATAGGACTGGCCATCATGGGGCCGGGCGGTTTCATCAAGGACCCGATCTCGGCCATCTCGTTCGGCATGGCGCTCATGTTCGGCACGGCCGGACTGCCCCACATCCTGATGCGCTTTTTCACGGTGCCGGATGCGAAGCAGGCGCGCAAGTCGGTGCTGTGGGCCACGACGTGGATCGGCTACTTCTATGTGCTGATCTTCATCATCGGCTTTGGCGCGATCACGCTTGTGCTCACCAACCCCGAATTCGCGGACACCGCGAAGGGCATCATCAAGGGCGGTGGCGGCTCGGCCAACATGGCGGCGGTGCTGGTGGCCAAGGCGGTGGGCGGCAACATCTTCTTCGGCTTCATCTCGGCGGTGGCCTTCGCGACCATTCTCGCCGTCGTGGCCGGCCTCACGCTGTCGGGTGCATCGGCCGTATCGCACGACCTCTATGCCACCGTGTTCAAGAAGGGCAAGGCCGACAGCGACTCGGAACTGAAGGTGTCGCGCCTCACCACCGTGGCGCTGGGCGTGGTGGCCGTGGCACTTGGCATCGCCTTCGAAAAGCAGAACATCGCGTTCATGGTGGCGCTGGCCTTTGCCATCGCGGCATCGGCCAATTTCCCGGTGCTGTTCATGTCGGTGTTGTGGAAGAATTGCACCACGCGCGGCGCGGTGATCGGCGGCTTCATGGGGCTCATTTCCTCGGTGGGCCTCACCATCGTCTCGCCGTCGGTATGGGAAGCAACCTTGGGCAATCCCGCGGGCTCGGCGCTGTTCCCTTACTCATCACCGGCGCTTTTCTCCATGACCATCGGCTTCGTCGGGATCTGGCTGTTCTCGATCCTCGACAACAGTCCGCAGGCACAGAAGGATCGTGCCGGCTTCAAGGCGCAGCAGGTGCGTTCGGAAACCGGTTTCGGTGCTTCGGGCGCGTCGGGCCACTGACCAACGCGACACTCCTGGCTGCTAACCCGCAGCCAGGAGTTGCCGCAGCTTGACGAAGGCCAGCGCCGCCATCACCGCGTCGTTCAGCGCGTCGTGCGCGTTGCGCTGCGGCAGGTCGAGGTCCTGCATCAGCGTGGCAAAGCGCAGGTCGATGTACGGGTTGTCGCGCTGGTGCCGCGGCAGCTGCCGGTACTTGTAGTCGTAGTACATCGCCGACACTTCGTTGCGCGGTTGCGGCAGACCCATGTTGATGCCCAGGAGCGGCGCCAGCGCGCGATCGATCATCGCCACGTCGAACTCGAGGTAATACCCCACGAGCGGACGGCTGCCGATGTAGTGCATGAGTTCGGTCATCGCGGCTTCGGGCGCCATCCCCTTCGCCACGTCCTGCTCGCGCAACTGGTGGATGCGGACACTCTCCGCTGATACGCGCCGCTCGGGGCGAACCAGCAGCTCAAGGCGCTCGCTGGTCATCACGCGGTTGCCTGCGATGCGCACCGCCGCGATCGAGATGATCTCGTCCGTGTTGACGTCGAGTCCGGTGGTCTCGCAGTCGAGCGCCACCCACTCCTCCGCCGGCGGGGCTTCGAACATGAACTGGAACTGCTTGTTGCCGAGGTTGTACAACACCCACTGCCGGGTCACCCAGGCGAGCCAGTCCCTTGGCGACAACACCGCCATCACGACACCATGTCGAGGCGAAAGTGCTGGCGCAGCAGCGCCTTGAAGCGCTTGACCACGCCCAGCGTGTCTTTCAGCAGGTCACGGTCGAGGCTTGTCAGCTTCGACACCTGGATGCCGCCGGACACCGGGCGGTGCATCGCCATTTCCGCGAGCCCGGCATTGAGCTTCAGGCCCATGAAGAAGTGCAGGCTTTCCGCGAGATCGGCACCCATCGCGTCGGTAAGGTCCCCGGCTGCCACCAGGGCCGCGATTCGCGCCGTGGTCCCCAGCTGCGGGAGTCGCCGTTCCAGCGCCATGCTGCGCACGCCGTGAACCAGCGGGAAGATGCCTGCCTTCTTGATATCCAGTGCCTCTTCGCCGGCATCGCCGCGCGTGAGGAGACGGTTCCACCACCCGCCGCTTTCCGGGAACGAATTGATGGCCGAGGCGAATCGCGCGAGCATCATGCTGTTGTCGGACACGAGATTGAACACGCCCTGGCGCACGCCTTCGAGCAGGTTGGCGTCGCCGCACACGGCGTGCGCATCGAGGAAGATGGCCAGCGCCATCAGGCCTTCCGGCGTCGGCTGGATCAGCCACCCCCGCGTCATCCTGCCGAAGTCCGCAGCGGTCTGCCGCCAATCCGGGTTGGTGACCATGATGTTGCCGGGACAGTCGGGGTAGCCGAAGTTGCGCAAGGCCGCGGAGAACCGCTGGCAGATCGCGTCGAGGTCCGCCGGCGGGACGTAGCCGTCGCGCAGGATCAGGGCATTGTCCTGGTCGGTCTTCAGCAGCTGCTCGCCGCGACCCTCGCTGCCCATGACGAAGAGGCACGCATTGGCCACGAGATCGGGGGGTGCGATCAGCTGCCACGCGCGCTCGAACAACCGCGCGTTCAGTTCCTGCACCAGCTTGCCGATCAGGCTGATCCTGGTACCGCCCTGGTGCAGCAGCGCGATCAGGCGGTTGATGTGCTGCGCCGCCTGCACCAACTCTGCAATGTCGTTGGACCCGATGATCTTGATGCTGATGAGGTACGAGTGGTTCGACAGGAAGCTGAAGACGTCGAGCGCTTCCAGCACGCCCGCAATCCGCGCGGGATCGACGAGCCCGTCTTCGCCCAGTTCCGCCACGACCACCCGATGGACGCGCTTCTGGATCATGACCGCCAGCGCGTCGCCCATCTGGTCGGCGGGCCGGACCGACACCAGCGCAAAGTTGGCGAGGCGCCCCACCGGCAGCTGATCGAGCGGCGTTCCGCTGAGGATGGCGCGCTGCAGGCCGGTGTGCGTGAAGATGCCCAGGCGCGGCGGCTGCGTCGACGAGTCACGCACCAGCACCGTGGTCGTGCGCTCGGACTGGAACAGCTTGACCACCGACACGATGTCGGTGGCAGCGTCCACGAAATGCGCCGGCCGCACAAAGGCCTCGTCGATGCGGGCCATCGTCAGCGACTGCAGTTCGTGCTGGCTCTTGCGCTGCGAGATCGTGTTGAGCTTGTTGGACAGGTCCGAGAAAAGCAGCGCCCCGAAGGTGGCATTGCTGGCGATCAGGCTGCTGACCGCCTGCCTGGCGAGTTGGTAGGCCACCACCTCCTCGGCCGCCACGAACCGGCTGCTGACCTTTTCGGCGACCAGTCCGCGTCCGTCGAAGCAATCGTTCACGCCGTAGACGTCGACGACCTCGCTGCCTTCGTACTGCTGGACCAC
>JANNYI010000568.1:0-4889 GCA_031410015.1 Betaproteobacteria bacterium
CCGTGATCCCGCTTGCCGGATTGTGGGACTTGGACTGCGACAGGATCGTCATCAGTTCTTCCTGCGAGACATCGTCGACCGCCCTGCTTGCATACAATAAACGCACCAGCATGGAATGCTCCCTCGTTGAGATGTAGATCAGCTGTTCTTCTTGCTCAGCAGCGAGAGAAACTCGCGCCGCAGGTCGGGGTCCTTGAGAAACGAACCGCGCATCACGCTGTTGGTCATGCGGGAGTCGGCATCCTTCACGCCGCGCCAGTGCATGCAGAAGTGATCGGCTTCGATCACGATCGCCAGCCCGTCCGGCCTCACCTTGTCCTGGAGGATGTTGGCCAGTTGCATGACGGCCTCTTCCTGGATCTGCGGGCGGCTCATCACCCAGTCGCAGATACGCGCGTACTTGGACAGGCCGATCAGGTTCGAATTCTCGTTGGGCATGATGCCGATCCACACCCGGCCCAGGATCGGACACAGATGGTGCGAACAGGCGCTGCGCACGGTGATCGGGCCGACGATGAGCAGTTCGTTGAGTTGTTCGATGTTCGGAAATTCGGTCACGGCGGGCATCGCGTGATAGCGCCCCTTGAAGACCTCGGTCAGGAACATCTTGGCCACGCGGCGCGCCGTTCCCTGCGTGTTGTGGTCGCTTTCGGTGTCGATGACGAGGCTCTTGAGCACTTCGGCCATCTTCGCTTCGACCTCGGCCTGGAGCGCGTCGACTTCGCCGTCCATCACGTAGGCGGAAATATTGTCGTTGGCGTGGTAGCGCTGCCTGGCGCCGATCAGGCGGGAGCGGATGCGCGACGACACCGGCAGGCCGGCGCCATCGTCGTCGCTGCGAGGCACGGGTGTGGGGCTGGTGGACATGGGCTTCCTTGGTGATTCTCAGGCGTTGCGGATGGTCGAGGATGCGAGTGCCAGACTGAGGATAGCCGGTCAATGCGCGAAGCGCTTGGCGATCTGCGTCGAGCGGTAGGCAAAGATGCTGTCGACCTGCGACTCCACCTTCCAGCCGGCGACCGCCGAGCCCAGCCATCCAAGCGGCAGCCGGTAGTGCACGACATCGCGCATCAGCGTGCCATTGGCAAGCGGGATGAACTCGTGCGCGTGCCGCCAGTACGCGTACGGCCCCTTGCGCTGCGTATCGACAAAGCGCCGGGCCGGCTGCCAGTCCTCGATCCGGCTTTGCCAGCCCATCGGAATGCCGTTCAGCTTCAGGCGGTAGTCGATCAGCGTGCCTTCGCCGATCTCGGGCGTCGACTTGCCCAGGACTTTGAAATTCAGAAATTCCGGAGTGAGTTCCTCCAGGTTTCCCTCGTCGCAAAAATACGGCCAGAGGTGTTCCGGCGGATGCGGCACCCACTGCTCCGACACCTTTTCCCGGGTCGATCCCTGCAAGGGTGTCAGCAGATCGTCGAGGGCGCGGTCGATGGACTCGAACTGGAAGCGAAAACCCGAGGCGAGTGCCTGGCGGGGCTCCACCTTCGCACTCTCCAGGACGATTGCACCCATTTCACCAAAGAGCGCCTTGATCGCCACGGACGGGGCCGGAACATTCTCCCGGACCTGCAGCGACCTGCACAGGGACTGCGTGAATTCGCGATTGGTCACGGCCTGCGGCGCGACCCCTTCCAGCACGCCCGCCGCCTGTGCATCCAGCGCATGCAGAAAGAGCCCGACGATATCGTCGATGTGGATCCAGCTCATCCACTGCCTGCCGTTGCCGAGCCTCCCGGCGATGGACTCCCGGAACATCGGCAGCATCTTCGCCAGCGCGCCTCCGTGGCGGGCGAGGACGATCCCCGTCCTGACGATCACCGTACGCATCTCCGGCCGGCGCTCCGCCAGGGGACGCAGTTCCGCCTCCCACGCCTCGACCACATCGGCGAGAAAGCCGGTTCCCTTCGTACTGGCTGCGGTCAGCGTTGCATCGGCACGGTCACCGTAGAAGCCGATGGCGGATCCATGCACGAAGCACCTGACGTTGGGGCCGTCGTCCACCACGGCCTGAGCGAGCCGACGCGTGCCGAGGACGCGGGTATCGAGAATCCTGCGCTTCTGTTCCTTCGTCCAACGTTTTCCGGCCACGGGCTCGCCCGCCAGATGGAGAATCGCATCGACATCGCGCAATGCTTCCGTGGGCACCGCACGCTGGTGGTCCCATTCGAAGCAGGTCGCCGGAAACGGCAAGCGGTGCCTGGCGCGCTGTCCGTCGCGAACCAGGCAAACCAGCGTGTCGCCACGCGCCGCCAGCGACTTGCCCAACGCCTTGCCAATCAGGCCGGTTGCTCCGGTCATCAAAATACGCATGTCAGTCTCAGCAGGTTGGTTGCAGCGCGATGGCGCGTGGTCGTAGCTTTCGCCAGATCGGTGCTCAGGCCTTCGATCGGGGCGTTGGCGCGTCCGAATCGGGGAGCGGATAGGCATCCGCAACGTAGGCGGGGCCCTTGGCAATCATCACGATCACGCAGCCGAGGGCCACGGTGAACACGACCGTCCAGTACAGGACGACGAGGCTGGCCAGTGCGATCTCGAGGGATGTTACGAGCTTGGCCGACACGACATCGCCCGCCCACTCGCCCGCCAGCCACACCATCAACCAACCCAGCAATGGCACCACTGTTCCCGCGACGGCGAACAGCGGCAGGCGGCGCAGCAATGCCCACTCGAGGCCGGCCGGCGACCGCTGGAATCCGGGAAGCCGGTTGAGCAGGCCCATCGTCAGGGCCGCTCCGTGGACCCGGAAGCCGGGCGCGCGGGCGGCGCTTCATTGCGCGCAGGGCGCCACCACGGCCGGACGCGCAGGAACAGCCCATAGCCGACTTCGAGCACCGCGAGGACCGGACGCGACGAGGCGAGCGTTGCGAGCCACCCGAATGCCGGGAGCCGCCGCCAGATCACGACGAACGCCGCGGCACCGGAAACCAGCGTGCCGTCGGCCTCGCGGACGTGGAAACGTCGGAGCGCTGCGGCCCGGTCGACGCCGGGACCAAGCGCCGCCTCGTCGCAACTCGATGCGTCGACCCAGGCGATCGCCTCGGCTCCGCGTTGCCGTTGGTAGTGCGCGATCTCCGTCCGGCAGACGGGGCACGCGCCGTCGAAGTACACCGTGCAAGTGTCCATCGGGTGATTCTCCTGGTGCTGTCGTGTCGTCGTCATTTGTCCTGGACAATACACGCATTGAACTGGTATTGTCAACACAATATTTTACATATGTACTGGCTTTGACTCGTTTTATATGGTTCAATTGGTACTTCAAAATCAAATCTCTACCGTTAAAGCCTCTTTCCTTGGCCAGTTAAGCCGTGACGATCGAAAATCCGCCTGCCGCCCCCTTCGTTCCAACCTACCGCAGTGGTACCGCGGCCCGCCTCGCGGGTATTGCTGTCGAGACGCTTCGCGTATGGGAACGCCGGTACGGCGTAGTGGGGCCCAGGCTCAGTCCGCGTGGGCATCGCCTTTATTCGACCGCGGACGTTGGCCGCCTGACCCTGATCAAACAGCTGGTGGACCTCGGAACGCCGATCGGCTCCATCGCGGCCCTGCCCCTCACGTCCCTGCACGCAATGCGCGACGCGGCCGACTCTGCTTCTCGTGGCGTGCGCGCAGCGCCCTCGGGACCGGGGCAAGCCATCCGCGTCGCTCTCGTTGGCGAACTACTGACGGAGCGGGTGGCACGCGATGGGGCGGGAGTCCCGACCCTGGACGTGGTCGCGATGTGCGCCCACGTCCCCGGCGCTTTGGTGGCCCTGCGCGGGATCGCGGCCGACGTGCTCGCGATCGAACTGCCGACGCTCCACGCCGAGTCGGTCGCCATCGTCGACGGGTTGGTTCAGGCGGTCGGCGCACGGAACGCAGTGGTCGCGTATCGATTCGGTCCGGCCGCAGCCGCGATCGCCTTGCGCGCCCATGGCCACACGGTGACGCGCTCCCCGCTCGACCTGACCGAGCTGGAGCAACTCTGCCGGGACGCGATTTTGCGCCAACCGACGCAAGCACGAACAGGATCGGCGGCAACCCCGCTCGAAACAGTACCGAGCCGACGCTTCGACGATCGGGCACTGGCCCGGATCGCTCAGGCCTCGACCAACTTGTACTGCGAGTGCCCGCACCACGTCATCGAGCTACTGCTGAGCCTCGGCGCTTTCGAGCGCTACAGCGCCGACTGCGAGAACCGCAGCCCGGCGGACGCGGCGCTGCATCGATACCTGCAGCGGGTCGCAGGGTCCGCGCGCGTACTGTTCGAGGACGCCCTGGTACGGGTCGCCAGCGCCGAGGGGCTGGCGCTCCCGGGCGGTGGTAGCGCACAAGCACCGGAGCCCCCATGAGCGTCGCCGGGCGGTTGATCTGCACAGTGCTCATTCGCGTGGGGATCGCGCTCACTGTGATCGGGTCCCTGGGCTTGACGCTTGGCCTGCTGGACATCATCCCCGCGCCGCTATTCGCCATCGGGATTTCGTCGGGCATACGCGTTATCGGTTCAGTGGCAATAGCCGGTTGCTTGTTGAGTGCAATGGGCTATGGCGCCATTGAATATTTGGAGCAGTAAAACTTCGGGAGAGGACGGATGTTCAGGAAATCGGATTACTTCATTCTGTTGGCTGTGATGATCTCGTTTTTGGTCTCCGCCTATCTGTGGTTTGCGGCGCAGGATCGCGAACAGGCGATATTCACCGCCATCTGGATCCCATCGATATTCGGCTTTGGGATCTACTTCAAGGAGGGAAAGTCGTTCTGGCAGAACGGATTCTCGAAATGGCGTTGCCAGCCTACGCGGCGTCGCCATATCCGGAAGCCGAGGACTTCATCGAAGCCCTTGAGGAGGCAATGGACATCGCGCCCAAGGAAGTGCTCAAGGCAAACTATGCCATCGCAGTTTTCGAAACGGC
>JANNYI010000569.1:0-3996 GCA_031410015.1 Betaproteobacteria bacterium
TGGGCTACGACCCGGTGAAGGACTTTGCACCCATTGCGCTGCTGATCAAGATGCCGTCGCTGCTGATCGTGCCGAACGACCTGCCGGCCAGGACCGTGCCGGAATTGATCGCGCTGGCCAAGGCGAAACCCGGGGCGATGAACTTCGGCTCCGGCGGCAACGGCAGCCAGGCACATTTGGCCGGCGCAATGTTCAAAACCGCGGCGGGCATCGACGTCGTGCACATTCCGTACAAGGGCGCGCCGGAGATCATCACGTCGATGCTGTCGGGGCAGACGCAGTTCGGATTTCCGACATTTTCAACCGCATTGCCGCAGGTCAAGGCCGGCAAGTTGCGCGGGCTCGCGGTGACCGGTCCCAGGCGCCACCCGCTGTTGCCTGACGTGCCGACGCTGCTGGAGGCCATGCCCAACGGCTTCGATCTCGAGGCATGGTTCGGCATCTGGGCGCCGGCCGGAACGCCGCCCGATATCGTGAAGAAGCTCAATGCCGAGATCGTCGCCGTGCTGGCGGATCCGGAGTTTCGCGCCAAGCTCGCCGCCGACGGCAGCGAGGTGGTGGTGGCGGGCACGCCGGATGAATTCAGCGGCTACGTCAAGAGCGAAACCGCGAAATGGGCGCGCGTGGTGAAGGAATCCGGCGCCAGGATCGACTGATCAGGAGGCCCTCGATGTTGCTCAGTACGTCGTGGGCAGCTTGAAGTATTCGACGCGGTCGATCGACACCACGGGCACTTCGTTCACGTCCACACCCTGCAGCAATTTGAGCGGAATGGCGGCACCCGCGCCGCCCCGGGCCCACACCTTGCGATAGAACTCCGGCTGCGAGCGCACGCCTTCGCCGCCCACGCCGAGGATGATGTCGCCGACCTTCACGCCGGCCTGATCCGCCGGCCCGTCGGGCGACACGCGGCTCACCACCAGCCGGCCCTGCACCTCGTCGGTGGACACGCCGAGCCACGGGCGCGCCGGTCCGGCGCGGCGGCCCGCCTTGACCATGTCCGCCATGATCGGCTTCAGGAGATCGATGGGCACGAACATGTTGCCCGGCACCTTCGGCTCCTCCAGCGTGGCGTCGCGCACGATGAGCGAACCGACGCCGAGCAGCCTGCCGTCCTTGTCGAGCAGCGCGGCGCCGCTCCAGTTGGGAATCGGCGGGCTGGTGAAGATCGCCTGGTCGAGCGCGTATTCCCAGCTGCCCGAAAACGGGCGCTTGCTGACGACGAATGCAAAGTTGATGGCGTCCTCGCCCACCGATGCGATCATCACGGCCTCGCGCTCGGTCACGCGGGTGGAGTCGCCGAATACCACGGGCTTGACGTCGAGCGGCGCCAGCGTGCGGACGAGACCGAAGCCGGTGGCATGGTCGTAGCCGACCACCTTGGCGGCGAGCGAACGCCCCTTGCTGTCGGTCACCGCAATTTCTTCGGCCTCGACGATCAGGTAGCCGATCGTCAGGATCAACCCCTTGTCGCCGACGACGATGCCGGTGCCTTCGCGCTCCTGGCCGAGCGTTGCGGAACTGCGCGCATCCGGCGTGGCGCGGACGTTGACCTTGACGATGGCGGCGAAGAGTTTCTCGGCGTCGACCTCGGTCACAGCTTTTTTGGTTGCGGGCGCGGCCTTGGACTGGGCCAGGACGGGCTGCGGCGCGGCGGCGAGCAACAGCGACCCCATGACGATGGCCAACGGTGCACGTAACCGGGATGCGAGGCTGCGAAACAAGGTCATCACGAACTCCCGCGATGGCGTGGCGGACGATGCGAGCGCCGGTCCGCACTTGCAGGGCGACGGAAAGCCGGCACCTCGGGTGGTGCGGGCTTCCGCGTTGCAACTATAGCGCGGTATGCCTGGAGTGCAACCGTCGGCTGCTGGACAACGCCGATGGGGCCAAGTGGCCTGTTAACCGTGTGGTGAATTGCGGCCGGGCTTCGTATAATCGAAACGCCGTGCGCGCCCCGATGGTCCCGCAAGCAGGGGCGCAGTCCTGTTCCTTCCTCCACCACGACTGCCCATGAAAAACGTTTCCGCCGCCAAGTTGATCGACCTCGTCGCCGCCATCATGCAGGCCGGTGGCTCCCATGCCGACGAGGCGCGCACCATCGCCAGCCGCCTGGTCGATTCCAATCTCGTGGGCCACGATTCGCACGGCGTGCTGCGTGTGGGCAAGTATCTCGAATGGGTGCGCGAAGGCTGGCTGAAGCCCAACACGCCGCCGACGATCGTGTTCGACAGCGACACCATCGCCATCATCGACGGCAATCGCGGTTTCGGGCAGACCACCGGTGAATTCGCCACCCGCCTGGGCATCCGCAAGGCGGCGCAAAAGGGCATTGCGATGATCGGCCTGCGCAATTGCGGGCATCTGGGACGGCTGGGCGACTGGGCCGAAATGGCGGCGGCGGCGGGACAGGTATCGCTGCACTTCCTCAATACCTCCGGCGCGCAGCGGGTGGCGCCGTTCGGCGGCGGCGATCGCCGGCTGTCCACCAACCCGCTGGCGATCGGCGTGCCGCTGGCCGGCGGCGATCCGGCCATTCTCGACATCACGACCTCCACGGTGGCCGAAGGCAAGCTGATGGTGGCGATGAACAAGGGCGAGCAGGTTCCGCCAGGATGGATCGTCGACAAGCACGGCACGCCGACCACCGACCCGAAGGACTTCTACGATGGCGGCGCGCTGCTCACCATCGGCGCACACAAGGGCTCCGGCCTTTCCATCCTCACCGATCTCCTGGCGGGCGCCATCTCCACCGGGCGCAGTTCGGACCCCACCGATACCGTATTGCGCAACAACATGCTGTCGATCTTCATCGCGCCCGCCGTCTACGACGGCGAGGGCGGCGTGCTGGAGGAGGCGCGGCGCTTCGTCGATTACGTCAAGGCATCGCCGCCGATGGTCCCGGGCCAGCCGGTGCTGGGACCAGGCGACGTCGAGCGGCGCACGCGGGCAGCGCGGCTTGCGAGCGGCGTTCCGCTCGACGACAAGACGATGGCCGACCTGATCGAGGCGGCCAAGTCCGTCGGCATCGATGCGCTGCAGGCGGAATCGATGCTGCTGTAGACCGGGCCGCAGGCGCGCGCAGATGCGCCGAACCGGCCTTTCGCTTGTTGACACTGCAGGAGGAGCAACAATGGCAAGGATCATCCCGTTCGTGGCGGCGTTGCTGCTGGCTGCCGTCTCGACGCTGGCAGGGGCCCAGGCGTGGCCGTCGAAACCCATCCGGTACATCGTGCCGTTTGCGGCGGGCGGCACCACCGACATCCTGGCGCGCACGATCTCCGAAAAATTGAGTGTTGCGCTCGGCCAGCCGGTGATCGTCGAGAACAAGCCGGGCGCGGGCGGCGGCGTGGGCGCGGCCGAAACCGCCAAGGCTGCGCCCGACGGCTACACGATCATGGGCGGCACGATCAGCACGCACGCGATCAACGCCACGTTGTATTCGAAGCTGCCCTACGATCCGGTGAAGGACTTCATTCCGATCACGCTGATCGCGCGCGTCCCCAACATGCTGGTGATCAACAACGACATCCCCGCGAAGAATGTCGCGGAGCTGATTGCGCTGATGAAGGCCAATCCCGGCAAATGGAGTTTCGCGTCGTCCGGTAACGGCACGTCGCAGCACCTGTCCGGCGAACTCTTCAAGGGCATGGCGGGTGTCGACATGCAGCACATTCCGTACAAGGGCAGCCCGCCGGCACTGACCGATGTAATGGGCGGGCAGGTCAACATGACGTTCGACAACATCACCACCGCGTGGGTACTGGCCAAGAGCGGCAAGCTGCGCGCCATCGCCGTGACCACGGCCCAGCGCTCGCCGATCGCGCCCGAGGTGCCCACGCTGGGCGAATCGGGCTTGCCGGGCTACGAGATCGGCTCGTGGCAGGGCGTGTTCGCGCCCGCCGGCACGCCGCCCGACATCGTCAAGCGGCTCAATGCGGAGATCGTGAAGATCATCAACACGCCCGACGTGCAGAAGAAATTGCTCGACCTGGG
>JANNYI010000570.1:0-7211 GCA_031410015.1 Betaproteobacteria bacterium
TGCTGGCCGAAACCGGCCGGCTCGACGCCTACTCGGAACAGAACGCCGCCGACCCGGTGCTGTCGCGCGTGCCCGCCGCCCGTCGCGAGACGCTGCTTGCGCAGCGCAGCCCCGCCGACGCCAGCGCGTTGACGTGGAACGTGCGGCTGCAGGGCGACGGCGAAACGGTATTCTTCGATATCTAAGTATCCGCGGTCACCGAGCCCAACATGACCTTTGCCGACCTGCCGGGCGCGCAACTGCACTACCGCTTCGACGGCGCTGCCGACGCGCCGGTGCTGATCCTGTCCAACTCGCTCGGCACCGACCTCGGCATGTGGGCGCCGCAGATGGGCGCGCTGATGCAGCGGTTCCGCGTGCTGCGCTACGACACCCGCGGCCACGGCAAGTCGACGGTCACGCCGGGACCCTATGCCATCGAAGGCCTCGGCCGCGATGTGCTGGCGCTGGCCGATCACCTGCGCATCGACCGCTTCGACTTCTGCGGCCTGTCGATGGGTGGCATGACCGGGATGTGGCTTGGCATTCACGCGCCGTTGCGGTTGCGGCGGCTGGTGCTCGCCAACACCGCAGCGCAGATCGCGCCGCCCGAGTTGTGGAATGCGCGGATCGAGAAAGTGGCCACCAGCGGCATGGCATCGATCTCGGAAGCCGTGCTTGCGCGCTGGTTCACCACGGGTTTCCTGGCGCGAGACAAGACCGCCGTGGCCGCAATGAAAGGCATGATCGAGGCGACGCCGGCCGCCGGCTACATTGCGTGCTGCGCCGCCGTCCGCGACATGGACCTGCGTGCCGACGTTGCGCGGATCATCGCGCCGACCCTGGTGATTGCCGGAACGCAGGACCTCGCCACGCCGCCCGCCGACGGCGCGTACCTCGCGGCGCAGATTGCCGGGGCGCGGATGCTGGAACTCGATGCCGGCCATCTCTCCAACATCGAGCAGGCGCCGGCCTTCACGGCCGCCGTGCTCGCCCACCTCACTGCCTGACAGGAATCCCAAGCCATGGATGAGCGCGACCGTTACGACGAAGGCATGAAGGTGCGCCGCGCGGTGCTGGGCGATGCCCACGTCGACCGCTCGCTGGCGAACAGGACGCCGTTCAACGACGAATTCCAGGACCTGATCACGCGCTACGCGTGGGGCGAGGTCTGGACCCGGCCGGGCCTGCCGCGCCACACGCGCAGCCTCGTCACGCTGGCGCTGATGATTGCGCTGAACCGCGGCGACGAATTCAGGATGCACGTCCGCGCCGCCGCCAGCAACGGCGTCACCCGCGACGAGATCAAGGAGGTGCTGCTGCAGTGCGCGATCTACTGCGGCGTGCCCGCCGCCAACGTCGCGTTCCACCAGGCGCAGGAAGTGTTCGCCGAAATGGATGCGGCGCGCTGACGAATGCCTCCACGAACCCCCTCGCCATGACCGAACCAAGTTTCATCCTGCCCTCGGGCACCACCGACCTCTACGTGATCCTGGGCGACCCGGTGGCGCAGGTGCAGGCGCCTCTGATTTTCAACGAGATCTTTCGCCGCGCCCAGCGCGATGCCGTGATGGTCGCGCTGCGCGTTTCCGCCGCCAACCTTGCCGCGACCTTTGCCGGCCTGAAGCACATCGAGAACCTGCGCGGCATTTCGCTCGCGATTCCGCACAAGGGTCCCATGCTCGCGCTGGCGGACCACGCGAGCGAGATGGCGCAGGTCGTCGGCGCCACCAATGCCGTGCGCCGCAACGTCGACGGCCGCTGGTTTGCCGACATGTTCGACGGCATGGGCTTTGTCAACGGCCTGGCCGGCGCCGGACATGCCATCAAGGGCCGCAACGCGCTGCTGGTCGGCGCCGGGGGCGGCGGGTCCGCCATCGCGGCAGCACTGCTGCAGCACGGCGTGGATCAGCTGCGCATCGCCGACATCGACACGGCGCGCGTCACTGCGTTCGTGGCCCGCCTCGCGGCGCGCTGGCCCGGCCGCGTTGCCGTGGCCGCCAGTGCCGATCCCGCCGGCGCCGATCTTGTGATCAATGCCTCGCCGATGGGCCTGCGCGCCGACGATCCGCTGCCCATCGATCCGGCGCGACTCGACGCCGGTGCGCTCGTGGCCGACATCATCATGAAGCCGCCGGAGACGGCGCTGCTGAAGGCCGCCACCGCGCGCGGCCATCCCACGCATCGGGGTATCCTGATGTTTGCCGGGCAGATCCTGCCTTATGCCGAGTTTTTCGGCTTTGCCGATGCGCTCGCCGCCATCAACTGGCGCGAAGACGAGTTTGCCGCGAAGCGCAATCCCGCCTGAACCTTCTCGAGAGATCCTGCATGCATCGTTATGACGTCACGACGCTTCAACTTCCCGCCGGCCGCGTCCCCGCGGCCCTGCCGGCCATCGAGCGATACCTTGCCGGGCCTGGACACGGCACCCTGCGCGCCTGCTGGACCTCCGACATCGGCACGCTGAACGAGATCCTGATCATTCGCGACTTCGAAAACGATTCCCAACGCTTCGAGGAGCGGGAGCGGATGGTGCGCGACGGCAATGCCTTCGGCATCGGCGAGCATACCAATGGCATGTCCAGCGCCACCTTCACGATGTTTCCGTTCCTGCCGCCTCTGGCTGCGGGATCGCCCGGACCGTTCTTCGAGGTCCGCACGTACACGCTGCGGCCTTCCGGACTCGCGCCGATCATGGCCGCCTGGGAAGGGGCGTTGCCAAAACGGATCGCGCGTTCCCCGTTGGCCGGCGCGATGTACGCGATCGACGGCGACACGCCGCGGTACATGCACATCTGGCCCTATGCCAGCCTGGACGCGCGATTCAGCATCCGGGCCACCGCGGTGGCTGATGGCGTATGGCCACCCACGGGCGGTCCGGATCACATCCTGACGATGCGCAACTCGATCTACACTGCCGCGCCGTATTCACCACTGCGATAATGTCGCGCTGCGCCAACGGCGCGCAGGGATTGCCGGCACTGGAACCCATGCGCAACCCGCCCGGGTCGGGCCGCACCAGGACTGCCGAATTGCCTGCCCGAATTCCGGCGGCACGTCGGCGCCAGGTTCGGTAGGATGCGTTCCATGCACTCGCTGCCCGCCCCCGCCACGCTGTACCGCGCCTTCCTGCGCCGCGACCCCGCCTACGAAGGCGTGTTCTGGCTCGGCGTGCGCACCACCGGCATCTTCTGCCGGCCCACCTGCCACGCGCGCACCCCCAACCGCGAGAACATCGAGTTCTTCGGCGCGCCCTCCGAGGCGCTGCACGCGGGCTACCGTCCGTGCAAGAAGTGCCGCCCGCTCGACCACGGCCGCAAGCCGCCGCCACTGGTGGAGCAATTGCTGCTGGCGGTCGAGCGCGAGCCCGGCCGCCGCTACCGCGACGCGGAGTTGACCGAACTGGGCATCGATCCGTCCACCGCACGCCGCCAGTTCAAGAAGTACTGCGGCATGACCTTCCAGGCCTACCACCGGGCGCGCCGCATGGGTCTCGCGCTGCTCGACATCCGAAAGGGAAAAACCGTGCTCGACTCGCAACTCGACCAGGGCTTCGAATCCGGCAGCGGATTTCGCGAAGCGTTTGCGAAGCTCGTCGGCGCCGCGCCGTCACGCGCGCAGGACGTCAGCGTGCTCACCGCGCGCTGGCTGGAAACACCGCTCGGCGCGATGCTGGCGCTGGCCGACGATCGCGGCCTGCATCTCCTCGACTTCGTCGACCGCCGTGGCCTCGAACGTGCGCTGGTGATGCTGCAGAAGCGGCTGCATGCACGCGTGCTGCCGGGCGAGCACAGGTATCTGGACCAGATCGAGCGGGAACTTCGCGACTATTTCCAAGGCACGCTGAAGCAATTTGCAACACCGGTGGTGCTGACCGGTTCGCCGTTCCAGCAGCGCGTGTGGACCGGCTTGCAGGCCATCCCGTCGGGCGCCACGCGCTCCTATGCCGAGTTGGCAACGATGATCGGGCAGCCCGCTGCCGTGCGCGCCGTCGGTCGCGCCAACGGCGACAACCGGCTCTCCATCATCGTGCCATGCCATCGCGTGATCGGCGCCGATGGGTCGCTCACGGGCTATGGCGGCGGCCTGCCGCGCAAACAGAAGCTGCTCGATCTCGAGCGCGTGGATTCGCCGGACCGTCCGGACCTGTTCGCGCGCGAGCGCGCAGACACGCCAGGCCGGTAGACGCGAACGCCGCGCGTCGTCACGCCACGCCGTGACGCCCGCCGGGTGTCCTCGCCTTCGTTCGGCGCTCCCGCCCGGCTTCCGATTCGTTCGTCACGTCGATGCCCATCCGCTCCGCAGCCCTGCTCGTTCTGCTGGCCGCCCTCTGGGGCGGCTCGTTCGTGTTCATGCGCGTGGCGGTGCCCGCGCTCGGCCCGGTCGTGCTGTCGTTCGCGCGGGTCGCGCTCGCCGCCATCGCGCTGCTGGCCATCGCGTACGCGCGGCGCCAGCCGCCCGACCTGCGCGGACGCTGGCGCGATTTTGCAGCGATAGGTGTCGTGAATTCCGCGCTGCCGTTCCTGCTGTTCTCGTTCGCGCAGCAGCACCTCACCGCGTCGATGGGCGCGATCCTCAACGCGACGAGTCCCTTCTTCGTCGCCATCACCGCGGCGATCTGGCTCGGCGAACCGCTGACGGGCCGCAAGGTTGCAGGCATGGCGCTGGGCTTCGCCGGCGTGGCCGTGCTGGCCGGCTGGCATCCCGAAGCGACGTCGCGCGACACGGGTCTCGCCATCGCCGCCTGCCTCGCGGCCGCCGTCTGCTACGCGCTGGCCGGCACGTACACGAAGCGGAGAATGACCGGCGTGCCCAGCCTCGCCATCGCGGCCGCAAGTCAGCTCGCGGCCGCCTTGGCACTGGCCCCCGCCCTGCCCTTTGTCCACGTGCCGGGACCGGTGACGCCGCTGGTGATCGCGAACGTCGTGGCGCTGGCGCTGGCGTCGACCGCCGTCGCGTACATGATCTACTTCAAGCTGATTGCCGACATCGGCCCCGCGCGCGCGCTGACGGTCACGTTCCTCATCCCGCTCTTCGGCGCGCTGTGGGGTTCGCTGTTCCTGGCCGAGGCGCTCACCGTCGACATGGTGGCCGGCGGCGCGCTGATCATCGCGGGCACGGTGCTGGCATTGCGCCGCTAGGCGGCAGAGCCGGAGTGGCCGCCACCTCGGACGCGGCGACTCGCATTGGTCCGCGCGGCTTGCAAGAAAAAGCCCCCATCCGGGTACCAGACGAGGGCTTTTTTCCTGCGTGTGCGTGGCGTCAGGCCTTGCGAATCACCCCGCAGGCCACGCGCGCGCCGGAATTGCCGGTGGGCTGCGTGGTGAAGTCGTCCGGATCCTTGTGCACGATCACGGCACGGCCGACGATGTCGTTGCCACCGGTGCCGATGGTGATCACGTCGATCTCGACCGTCAGCGTTGCCTCGCCACTGGCGTTGGCCTGCAGCATCGGCAGATCGCCGGCGTGACGATCGGGCGTGGTCGGAGCCGCGTGCGGCTTGCCCTGGGGATTGAAGTGACCGCCGGCGCTCATGCCGTCGCCTGAGCTGCAATCCCCCTTCTCATGGATGTGGAACCCGTGCGCGCCCGGCGACAGGCCCGACACCTTGGCGGTGACCAGCACCTTGGCGCCCTTCTGCACGAAGTTGACCGAGCCGCTGGTCGCATTGCCCTTCGTGGTCTCGAGCGTGGCAACCGCCGCCGGCCCTTGCGGTGTCATCGATGCGCAGCCGGCGGCCAGAAAGCCGACGGCAAGAATTCCAGTGATCTTCTTCATGATTCCTCGCGGGGGGTGGAGGCGTGGACCCGGCATGGCCGGGGTGGCGTGCCGCAGACAATTACACTCGACCATCATAGGCGAACGCTCCGACAAGGGCCATAGAACATCCTGCCGCGGTGATGAGCGCAGACCGGCTGAGTGCGTATCGACCAGGCGGCGCGCGTCGATCCACCGTCAGCCTCGCCGCACCCGAGTCTGCGACTGCTCGCGCATGTATTGCGTGACGTAGTACAGCGAGCCCCCTGCCTTGCCGGTGGAGCCTGACCCCTTCCACCCGCCGAAGGCCTGGTACCCGGGCCACGCCCCTGTCGTTGCGCCCTGCGGCCGGTTGGCGTAGCACACGCCCGCCTCGATGGTTGCGAAGAACCGCTCGGTCTCGTCCGGCGCGCCGTAGAAGCCGGCCGTCAAGCCATACTCGCTGCCGTTCGCAAGTGCAAAGGCCTCGTCGAGCGTATCCACCGGCGCCACCAGCACGAAGGGCGCGAAGAGTTCCGTCTGCCACAGCGGATGCGCAAGCGGCGCCTGCGCGATCGTCAGGGCGCAGTAGTGGCCATGCGCCAGTTCGCCTTCGGCAAGTCTCCTGCCACCATGCACGATGCCCCCGGTGGCCCCCAGCGCGCGTACCTGCGCCGCCGCGTCCTCGAAGCGCGCGACGGCAGCCGCGTCGATCACCGGTCCCATCCAATGTTCCAGCCGCGTCGGGTCGCCGACCTTGATGCCTGCCGACGCCGCACGCAGGGCCTCGACGAAGTCGGCATGTACGGCCCGCTCGACATACACACGCGAGCACGCCGAACACTTCTGCCCCGACAGGCCGAACGCGGAACGCATCACGCCGATCGCGGCGTCGGCGAGGTTGGCGTGCCGCGACACGATCGCCGAGTTCTTGCCGCCCATCTCGGCGATGCACGGACGCGGCCACCGTCCCTGCGCCAACGTGCGCACGAGGTGCATGCCGACCTCGTAGCTGCCGGTGAAGGTAACCCCGGCGAAGTCCGGGTCGCGAATCAGCGCCTCGCCGGTGGAGCCACCGGGCCCGGTGACGAAGTTGAACACGCCGGGCGGGATGCCGGCGTCGCGGAAGGCCTCGGCCAGCAGGCGCCCGCTCCACGGCGTGGTTGAGGCGGCCTTGAACACCACGGTATTGCCGGCCGCGAGTGCGGCGCCAGCGGGGCCGCCGCTCAACGCCAGCGGAAAATTGAACGGCGCGATCACCAGCCACGGCCCATGGGGCCGCATCACGCTGGTATTTTCGCTGACGAATCCCGCCAGCGGATCCCGCGCCAGCGCGATGTTGTAGCCTTCATTGGCGTCCATCCGATCGCAGTAGTACGCGATCAGGTCGGCCGTTTCCTGAGCTTCGCCGAGCGCCTCCAGCCGGTTCTTGCCGACCTCGAGCGCGAGTGCCGCGCCGATCATGTAGACGCGTTCCTCGAGCAGCGCGACCACCC
>JANNYI010000571.1:0-2818 GCA_031410015.1 Betaproteobacteria bacterium
GATCTATCCGTTCGTGTCGGCGCGGTACGCGGTGAAGCGCGACGTCTGGAAGGGACCGGTTGGCGACGTGGCCATCGAGATCGACTACCACCCGGGGCACGAGTACAACCTCGACCGGATGATCGCCGGCGTCAAGGATTCGCTGACTTACTTCACGAAGAACTTCGGCCCGTACCAGCACAAGATCGTGCGCATCGTCGAGTTCCCGCGCTTCTCGCGCTTTGGCGGCTTTGCCGAGTCGTTTCCCAACACGGTGCCGTTCAACGAGGCCATCGGCTTCACGGCCAGGGTGGATGACGCGGACCCCAAGGATCTCGACTATCCGTATTTCGTGACCGCGCACGAAGTGGCGCACCAGTGGTGGGCGCACCAGGAGGTGCCGGCCAACGTGCAGGGTGGCGAGTTCATCACCGAGAGCCTCTCGGAGTATGCGGCGCTGATGGTGATGAAGCACAAGTACGGCGACGCCAAGATGCGGCGCTTCCTCAGGTACGAGCTCGACCGCTACCTCTCCGGCCGCGGCACCGAGCAGAAGGTGGAGCCCACGCTGCTGCGGGCGGATGGCGCCGCCTACGTGCATTACCAGAAGGGCGCGCACGTGCTGTATGCGCTGCAGGACGTGATCGGCGAGGCCGCGCTCAACGACGCGCTGGCTGCGTTCGTGGGGAAATGGCGGTTCAAGGGGCCGCCTTATCCGACGTCGCGCGACCTGCTGGCCGAACTGAAGCGGGTGACGCCGACCGAGCATCAGGGCTTGCTGGAGGACTTCATCGAGAACATCACGCTCTTCGACGACCGTGCCGTGAAGGCCACGGCGCGAAAGCTGCCCGACGGCAAGACGGAGGTCACGCTGGTGGCCACTGCCAAGAAGCTGCGGGCCGATGGGGCGGGCAACGAGAAGGAAGCGCCGATGGACCTGCCGGTGGACATCGGCGTACAGGACGCCAAGGGCAACTGGTTGCTGCTGGAAAAGCGCCGCGTGAAGTCGGGCGAGAACACGTTTGTCGTGACGGTGGATGGCGTGCCCGCCAAGGCCGGCATCGATCCGCTGAACAAGCTGATCGATCGCGATGCCAGCGACAACATCGTCGCGATCGATCAATAGTTGTTTCGATACAGGTGAATGCCCTGTAGGCGAGGCTTCAGCCTCGCGGTTGCGACGGCATTCAGTCATGCCGGCGCCGCGGCGTGCGGTACGGCTTTCCGGGTCAAGTCGGGGTCAAATCGACGACCCCTCCAATTGACCCTGAAAGCGGTCCCCCACGCCACGTCGCACAGTTGCGGGTGGCTGGCGGCTGAACAACGCTAGTTCGGTCCCCCACGCCACGTCGCGCATCGACGTCTTGCGGGGACAGCGCCTGCGTCAGGCGAGGCGTTACGCGGCCACCGGCGCGTTGCCGGGGAACATCGCGCGATGCGCTTCGGCGTCCATCTCGGTCTTGAACTTGTGCCGGTCCTTCAGCGCCTGGACGCGGGCGGCTGCGGGTCGCGCGCTGATCTCGTCGGCCAGGCGCTTGACGTTGGGGAACCGGGACCACGCCTCCTCGCCGAGGACAAACGACGCGATGCGGGCCCAGCCCCAGACGTTCATGTCGACGATCGTGTAGGTGTCGCCCAGCAGGTAGCGGTGTTGGGCCAGGCGGGCGTCGAGGATGCCGTAGTGGCGCGTTGCTTCGAAGCCGTAGCGGTTGATGGCGTAGGGCAGTTTCTCGGGCGCGTAGTGGTTGAAATGGACAGCCTGGCCGGAGTAGGGGCCGATGCCGGTGCCGACGAACATCATCCAGGAATACAGGCTGCCGCGGGCCGCCGGGGTGTTGGCCGGCAGGAATTGGCCGGTCTTCTCGGCGAGGTACAACAGGATCGCGCTGCTGTCGAAGACGGTGGCATCGCCATCGACGATGGCCGGGACCTTGGCATTGGGGTTGATGGCGAGGAAGGCGGGTGTGTGCTGCTCGCCTTTGCGGGTGTCCACCGGCATCGGCGCATAGGGCAGGCCCATCTCTTCGAGGCACAGGGCCACCTTGGTCGGGTTGGGGGCGGTGTTGTAGTAGAACTGGATCATTGTTGTATACCTCAAAATGTGGACGGCAGTGGTGGCGCACGGTGCCGCGCAGCGGCGCGTGTCGGCGCGGGGAGGGGCACATCATAGCGGTTCACCACGGCGGCCACGACGCCCCTCGCGCGGAGGACGCCGGAGGACCCCGGAGGCGCCGCGACCGACCGTGGCGGTCTGGTACGAAGCTTGCATGAGGCAACTCGTAGCCAACACCTTCCCGCCGCCCATGGAACTCAGCCTCGTCGACATCGCCCCCAAGCCGGATACCGATGGCAAGCCCGACTCCGGGCTTCCGGCCCTTGAATTTCCTGCCCTGCAACCGGCTGCCCCGGCAACCAAGGAACTGCAACTGGTCGACGCCGCGCCCGCGCCCGCATCGGCGCCTGCGGCGCTGCAGCTGGTCGATGACGGCCCTGCGGTGCCCGCGGCACCCGCCGCGCCCCAGGAGATCGACCTTGTCGCCTTCGGCACCAAGCGCGCCCTGGCGGTGGCCCCGGAAGGCGCTGCGGAATCCGCTGCCGCCGATCCGATGATGGCCGAGGCACTGCGCGAATACCAGAACGGCAACATCGACCTGCCCCTGTGGTCGCGCGCCATTGCGCAGCACGAAGCCGACCAACCCAAGGCCGTTGCGGTCTATCTGCAGGCGCGTGCCACGGTGCTGAAGCTCGAACGGCGCCATCGCCGTGTTGCCGACCCGGCGCCGCAGGTGCGCGCTGCCGTGCCGGGCGCGCGCGCAGTTGCTGCCCCACGCGACGACGA
>JANNYI010000572.1:0-11042 GCA_031410015.1 Betaproteobacteria bacterium
AGCATGGCCCCGGACAGGAACATGACAAGGATCAACAGCCAGTTTTTCTCGATGAAGGACATGCGGAGGGGCAACCGTGGAGACGTCGAAGCGTAAAATGATACCCGATCCCCTGCTCCGGCCTCCCGGCCGTACCCCGACCCGCATGACTTCCGCCCTCGCCGCTCCCGCCGTCGCCGGTGCCGCCGTCCGGCCGTCCGTTCGTCCGGTGGTGCTCCTGATCCTCGACGGCTTCGGCAGCCGCGAGGACGCGCCGGACAACGCCATATCCAATGCGCGGATGCCGCACTGGCGCGCGCTGCTCGCCTCGTCGCCGCACTCGACGATCGATGCGTCCGAACTGCACGTGGGCCTGCCCGAGGGCCAGATGGGCAACTCGGAGGTCGGGCATCTCAACATCGGCGCGGGTCGCGTCATCTACCAGGATTTCACCCGCATCGACCTGGCCATCGCCACCGGCGAGTTTGCGGCCAATCCGGTGCTGAACGCGGCCATCGCCCGCGCAGTGGCGAGCGGGCATGCGTTGCACGTCATGGGCCTCCTGTCGCCGGGCGGCGTGCACAGCCACGAGCGGCAGCTGGCGGCGATGGTGGCAATGGCGGCAAAGGCCGGTGTCACCCGCGTCCTCGTGCATGCGTTCCTGGACGGGCGCGACACGCCGCCGCGCAGCGCGGCCCCCTCGCTGGCGTTCATGGAGGCCGCCTGCGCCGCACACCCGGGCGCGAGGATCGCCTCGATCGTCGGCCGTTACTTCGCGATGGACCGCGACCAGCGCTGGGATCGTCAGCAACAGGCCTATGACCTCGTCGTGGATGGCCGCGCACCCTTTGCGGCGCCCACCGCGGCAGCCGGCCTCGACGCTGCCTATGCGCGCGGCGAGAACGATGAATTCGTGAAGGCCACAGCCATCCTCGACGCGGACGGCAACGCCGCCACGATGGCCGACGGCGACGTGGTCGTGTTCATGAATTTCCGCGCCGATCGCGCCCGCCAGCTCACGCGCGCCCTCACCGATCCCGCCTTTGCCGGGTTCCCCCGCGCGCGCGTTCCGGTGCTCGGCGCCTGCGTCTGCCTGACGTCCTATGGCGAAGAGTTTGCCCACCTGCCCGTCGCTTTCGCGCCGCAGACGATCCGCAACAGTCTGGGTGAGTACCTGTCGTCGCTTGGTCTCGCCCAATTGCGGATCGCCGAAACCGAGAAATACGCGCACGTCACCTATTTCTTCAATGGCGGCGTCGAAAGTGCCTATCCGGGCGAGGACCGCATCCTGGTGCCCTCACCCAACGTTGCCACCTATGACCTGAAGCCCGAGATGAGCGCGCCGGAGGTCACGGACAGGCTCGTGGCGGCGATCGAGTCGCGCCGCTACGACGTGGTGGTGTGCAATTTCGCCAATGGCGACATGGTGGGCCATACCGGTGACTTCGCGGCGGCGCGGGCTGCCGTGGAGGCGCTGGACGTCGCCATCGGCCGGGTCGTCGACGCGGCGCGACGGGTGGGCGGCGAGGTGCTGATCACGGCCGACCACGGCAACGCCGAGATGATGCACGACCCGGTCACGCACCAGCCCCACACGGCGCACACGCTGAATCGGGTGCCGTTCCTGTATGTCGGACGCCCCGCCTCGGTGCGCAACGGCGGCGCGCTGCAGGACATCGCGCCCACCATCCTGGCGCTGCTCGGACTGCCCCAGCCGGCGGAAATGACCGGGCGCACGCTGGTCGATCTGGCCGGGCGCTGAACGGCCAGCGGGCGACGCGGTCGTCGCGAGACGGCGGCCCGACATCGACAGTTGCACCTGCCCGCGCTCTGACCGGGAACTTGTCACGGGGCGCCGCGGCCCAAGATCCACTCCAGGGGGGCGTTCAGCCGGCCTTAAGGGCGCGCCCCGATCATCGATCCCGGGGTCGCGTCCGGACCACGGGACGCCCGCCGGTAACAGTTGTCCGCCAGGAGGCGTTTTGTCGTCTTGGCGGGCTCGGCGCGCGGCGTATACTTGGCCGCAGGCGTCGACGGAAAGGGCGGCCGGTTCCGCCCTGTCAGGTATCACCTAAGCCTTCGCTGAAGGCAGGAGCAACGCGATGACGATGGGCAAGCAGGAACCAGCCAAAAAGGGCGACCGCTGGAAAAAGGCGGGATTGGTCGGGCTGGGCACTGTTCTGGGCGTGCTGATTTCGCTCAATTTTTCAGCGATCGCGCAGCGCGAAGCCAAGACGCCGATCCCCTACGAGGATCTGCAGCTCCTGTCGGCCGTCTTCGGCAAGATCAAGAGCGACTACGTCGAGACCGTTCCCGACGAAAAGCTCATCAAGGAAGCCATCAACGGGATGGTGCGCGGGCTCGACCCGCATTCCGACTTCCTGGACGCCGATGCGTTCAAGGAACTGCAGGTTTCCACGCAGGGCAAGTTCGGCGGCCTTGGTCTCGAAGTCGGCGTCGAGGACGGCATCGTGCGCGTCACCTCGCCGATCGAGGACACCCCGGCGTTTCGTGCCGGCATCAAGGCGGGCGACCTGATCGTCAAGATCGACGACACCGCCACCCGCGGCCTGCCGCTGTCCAAAGCCGTCGACAAGATGCGCGGCAAGCCCGGCACCCAGGTCGTGCTCACGGTCGTGCGCAAGGACGCCGATACGCCGCTGGTCTTCACGCTCACGCGCGAGGAAATCAACGTCAAGAGCGTGCGCGCCAAGATGATCGAGCCGGGTTACGGCTATGTCCGCGTGCGCAACTTCCAGGAGCGAACCGGCGAGGACCTGGCCAAGTCGCTGAAGGAGTTCTACGCCAAGGGCGAATTGAAGGGCCTCGTGCTCGACATGCGCAGCGACCCGGGCGGCCTCCTCAACCAGGCGGTGGCCGTGTCGGCCGCCTTCCTGCCCAAGGATGCGCTGGTGGTCTACACCGACGGCCGTACGCCGGATGCGCGCATGCGCCTCCTCGCCACCAAGGACAACTACTCGCGGCGCGGCGATGACTACTTCAAGGACCTTCCCGCCGCGGTGAAGAAGGTGCCGATGGTCGTGCTGGTGGACGGCGGCACCGCGTCTGCAGCGGAGATCGTCGCGGGCGCGCTGCAGGATCACAAGCGCGCCACCGTCATGGGCAACCAGACGTTCGGCAAAGGCTCGGTGCAGACGATCCTGCCGCTCGGCAACAACGCGGGCCTCAAGCTCACCACGGCGCGCTACTACACGCCGTCGGGCCGTTCGATCCAGGCCAAGGGCATCGAGCCCGACATCCTGGTCGACGATGGCCGCGACACGGGCACGCGCATTCGCGAGGCCAATCTCGAGCGTCACCTCGAAACCAACAAGGGTGGCGCGGCCAAGGAAGTCGAAGCCGCCAAGCCCGAGGCGCCGGTCCCCGGCGGCGCGCAAGCGAAGCCGGACGGCGTCACCAAGGCCGAGATGCCGCCGCCGTTGCCGCGCTTCGAGTTCGGGGCCAGCGACGACTTCCAGCTGCAGCAGGCAATGAACCACCTGAAGGGCGCGCCGGTGATCGCGTCCACCAAGGCCATTGCAAGCAACTCCGCCGTGCCTGCCGCTGCCAAGCCTTAGGCGCGCACGCCCGGCTGTCGAGAAACGCCCGGCCACGCCGGGCGTTTTTCATTGGCGCAAACGCGCTTCCGATTCGCGGCACAATGGCGGCATGGACGACTCGCAGCTGCTGCGCTACAGCCGGCACATCCTGCTCGACGAGCTGGGCACCGATGCGCAGGCGCGCTTCGAAGGCGCGCATGCGCTGATCGTCGGCATGGGCGGCCTGGGGACACCCGCCGCGCAGTTCCTCGCCGCCGCCGGAGTGGGCACGTTGACGTTGTGCGATGCCGACCGCGTCGATCTCACCAACCTGCAGCGACAACTCCTCTACGCCACCGGCGACATCGGGCAGCTCAAGGTCGATGCGGCGGCGCAGCGACTGTCCGCCGTGAATCCGCAGATCCACATCGAGCGCATCGCCGCCCGGGTCGATGCCGCGTCGCTGGTGCCACTGGTGGCGGCGGCGGACGTGGTCCTCGATTGCACGGACAATTTCGCGACGCGGCACGCGATCAACGCCGCATGCGTGCGCGCCGGCAAGCCGCTGGTTTCGGGCGCGGCGATCCGCTTCGACGGCCAGGTCGCCGTGTTCGACGTCACGCGCCCGGACTCGCCCTGTTATCACTGCCTGTTCGGCGAGGGCGACGAACTCGAGGAGACGCGTTGTGCGACGATGGGGGTGTTCGCGCCGCTGGTGGGCATCGTGGGCGCAACGCAGGCCGCCGAGGCACTGAAGGTCATCGCCAGGGTGGGCACGTCGCTCGCCGGCCGGCTGCTGCTGGTCGATGCGTTGACGATGCAATGGCGGGAATTGCGCGTGCCGCGCGATCCCGCGTGTCCGGTGTGTTCCGGGAGACGGTCATGAAGATGTTGGTCATGCGGATGCGGTTGCTGCTGCTGGCATTGCTGATGGCACCCGTCGCGGCGGCAGCGCCACCTGCGGCGCCCACGCTGCAACCGGCGGAATGGAAAGCGATCGAAGAGGCCATCGGCGGGCAGCGCGCGGCATTGCAGGCCGGCGACGGCGTCAGGGCGCTCACGTTTGCCACACCCGCGATCCGCAACCAGTTCGGCACGCCCGATCGCTTCATGCGCATGGTCCGCGACGGCTATGCGCCGCTGCTTGCTGCGCGCGACACTGTCTTTCTGGAGGGTGCGGTGATCGAAGGCGCGGTGATCCAGCCGCTGCGCCTCATCCTGCCCGACAACACGGTGCTGGTGGCGATCTACCAGATGGAGAGGCAGAAGGACGGCGGCTGGAAAATCGCCGGCTGCGTCATCGCGCCGTCCACAGTCCAGGCCACGTGACAAGCTGTTGCGGTCAGCTGTCCCCGCCGCACGCTGCCGCCTCGCCATCGGCCGCCTGACGCTGCAGCCGTCGCTCCCACGCCTTCAACGCGCGTTCGCGGGTCGCGCTGTCGGCCACCTCGAACGCCGCCGCCAGCGTGTCGCCCTGCGCCGCGCATGCATACGCCCGTTGCTGGAGGTGGCGGATGCGCGCGCCCGCGACTTCGGCTTCGGCCGGCGAGCCGGCGTTGCGCTCCGCCGCCCGCGCGCCTGCCAGCCGCAGCGACCACGTGGTGCCACGTTCCGCCACTGCCGTACCCGCGGCGTAACAGGCTGCGCGCGCGGCATCGCTGCCGCCGGCATCGCGGCACAGCGTGCGCCAGACGCTGCCGCCGTAGGCCCCGCGCAACAGCAGGTAATTGGCGACGAGCAGCGCCCGCGCCGCCGGATCGGCGCCCGGCGTGGCGCCGTTGATGTCCTCCCACAGCACCAGCGCGGCGCGATTCCAGTAGTCGTCGAAGCGCGGCCGGATCGCCGCCTCGTCGAGATAGGCAATCATGCCGGCAGTATTGCTGCGCTGGCGCGCACGCTCGGCCAGCAGCAGCGACGGCAGGCCGTTGTCGCCGTCGCGCGTGGCCCAGTCCGCGAGGCGGTCGGTGCCGTCGCACGCCGGCGGCCGGGGCTGCACGGGCTCGAGACACGCGGCCGCCAGCGCCGCAAGATACAGGCGCTCGGTGGGAACCTCGCTGCGGGAACGCACGAACCGCGCGCTGGCGGACGCGGCATCGCCGGATTCCAGTTGTCCTGCGACCCACTGCGAGCGCGCATCGGTAGCCGTGGACACGCGTTCGCGGTAGGCCTGGTCGAGCCGGTCGACCTCGGGCTGCCAGCGCGACACCTGCGCCGCGGGTTCGGTGATGCGCGTCGGCGGCGCGGGCTGCGCGGCTGCGGTGACGGCCCATCCGGCTGCCGCGGCGACGAACATGCATGGGACGATCAGCAGCGACTTGGTCATGCGATGGGGTGCACTCGAGAGGTGAGAGGCGCGGGCGTCATCCCCGCAGCGTGGACGCGCGGCGGCGGGCGTGTCAACCGAACAGGAACTTGCGCTGCAGCGGCCACCCTTCCTGCGGAAGGCGCTTGAATCCGGACTTGGCGAACAGCTGCCAGCGTCCGAGCACGTAGGCGATCAGCACCGCGGCGTCGGCCTGCGCGTCGCCGTGCCAGCCGTTGGACGCCTGGGCGATGCGAAACGATTGGCGCAGCGACGCTTCGAGCTTGTCGGTCAGGAGGTTGATACGCGCCTGCAGGCGCTCGTCCTCGTTGACCAGCGCCTCGCCGATCAGCACGCGCGTCATCCCGGGATTCTTCTCCGCGAAGGAGAGCATCATCACGACCGTCTGCTCGGCCTGCGCCACGCCCTCGGTCGTTTCCGACGTGATCCGGTTGATGAACGAGAACAGCGTGGTCTCGATGAACTCGATCAGCCCTTCGTACATCTGCGCCTTGCTGGCGAAATGGCGGTACAGCGCGGCCTCGGACACGCCGAGCTTCGCGGCCAGCGCCGCCGTGGTCACCTTCTCGCTGCGCGGATTCTCGAGCATGGCCGCCAGGGTCTGCAGGATCTGCAGACGACGTTCACCGGGTTTCATGGCCATGTCGGTTACCGGGAGTTGCGCGAGGTCGCGGTTCGAAGCTCACGCGCCGAAGCGCGGGGGCGAGTCGTCGGCGCGGATCATGGTGCCGACACCTTCGTTGGTCAGCACCTCGAGCAGCAGCGCGTGTTCCACGCGGCCGTCGATGATGTGCGAGCTCTTGACGCCGTTCTTGACGGCATCGAGCGCAGAGCCGATCTTGGGCAGCATGCCGCCGGAAATGGTGCCGTCGGCGAAGAGCGCGTCGATCTCGCTCGCGGTGAGCCCGGACAACAGCGTGCCCTTCTTGTCGAGGACACCCACCGTGTTGGTCATCAGCACGAGCTTCTCGGCCTTCAAGGTCTCGGCCAGCTTGCCAGCGACCAGATCCGCATTGATGTTGTAGGCCTCGCCACCCGTGCCGACGCCGATCGGCGCGATGACCGGAATGAAGTCGCGCGAGTCGAGCAACTGGATCAGTTCGGGGTCGATGCGCTCGATCTCGCCGACGAGGCCGATATCGACGAACTCGCCTTCGGTTGTTTCGGACTTCAGCATCATCTTGCGCGCATGGATGAACGCGCCGTCCTGCCCGGTGAGTCCGACTGCCTTGCCGCCATGCTGGTTGATGAGGCCGACGATTTCCTGGTTCAATTCGCCCAGCACCATCTCGACCACGTTCATCACCCGGTCGTCGGTCACACGCATGCCCTGCCGGAATTCGCTGTCGATGCCCATTTTCTTGAGGAGGTCGCCGATCTGCGGACCGCCGCCATGCACGATCACCGGATTCATGCCCACCAGCTTCAGCATCACCACGTCGCGCGCGAATCCCGCCTTCAGCGCGGGTTCCGTCATCGCGTTGCCGCCGTACTTGATGATGATCGTCTTGTCGTGGAAGCGGCGAATGTAAGGCAGCGCCTCGGCAAGGATCTGCGCCTTGAGCGCGGTATTGACGATGTCGACGGACATAGGGAGGCGAAAGGGCGAGATGGCAACCGGACGCGCGGATTGTACTCCCTGCGGGGGCCCGGTTCCCCGGCTGCCTTTCGGCGGGAGTGAGTGCGCACGGAGTCGGGCCGCGGGCGGCGGCGCATCGGCGCGGATTTTGGTATTGTGAACCACCATGCCGAGCCCGCTGCCGGACCCCGTTCCGCTGTCCCAAGTCCGCCACGCGCTGGTCACCAAGCTGCGGCACCACGGCGACGTCCTGCTTGCCTCGCCGGTGTTCACGGCGCTGGCGCGGGCGGCGCCGGGGGTCGCCATCGACGCGCTGGTCTATGCCGACACGGCGCCCATGCTGGCCGGCCATCCCGCCATCGCACAGTTGCACACGATCGATCGCGGGTGGAAGCGCGCCGGACCGCTGGCACAGGCGGGGGCGGAGTGGCGGCTCCTGCGCACGCTGCGCGCGCGCCGGTACGACCTCCTGATCCACCTCACCGAGCATCCGCGGGGACTCACGCTGGCGCGCCTGCTGCGGCCGCGCTGGGCGGTCACCCGCGAGCCCGACAAGAGGCCCGCGCTGTGGCGCCGCAGCTTCACCCACTTCTACAAGCTTCCCGCCCGTACCGAAAGGCACATGGTCGAGCAGAACCTCGACGCCTTGCGCCGCATCGGCGTGTATCCCGACGACGCGGACCGGCGCCTCGTGCTCGTGCCGGGCGCCGCCGCGGAAGCCCGCATCGCGGCGCTGCTGACCGAGCATCGTCTTGCCCGGCAGGGCTTCGTGCAGGTCCATCCCGGTTCGCGCTGGCTCTTCAAATGCTGGCCGGCCGCCGCCACCGCGGCGCTGATCGAAAAAATCGCGGCGCAGCGCCTGCGTGTCGTGCTCACCGGCGCACCGGACGAACGTGAGCGCACGTTGACGTCGTCCATACTGGCGCTGCTGCCGCCGGCCACGCGTGCCGATGTGGTCGACCTGACCGGACAGCTCACGCTGCCGGAACTGGCCGCGCTTACCGCGTGCGCCCGCGCCTTCGCCGGGGTCGACTCGGCGCCGATGCACATCGCAGCCGCGATGGGAACACCCACGCTCGCGCTCTTCGGGCCGTCGAGCGAAATTGCGTGGGGCCCGTGGGCGGTGGAGCATCGCGTGGTGGCCTCCGACCGGCATCCGTGCCGGCCTTGCGGCCTGGACGGCTGCGGCGGGGGGAAGGTGTCGGAGTGCCTGACCACGCTGCCGGTGTCCACCGTCGCGGCCGCGCTGGCCGACCTCCTGCAGCAGGCGCGCGGGGACGACGCCTGATGCGGCTTGCCATCATCCGGCAGCGCTACACCCCGCACGGCGGCGCCGAGCGCTTCGTCGAGGGTGCGCTCGAGGCACTGCTCGAGCGCAACGTGGCCATCACGCTGTACACGCGCGAGTGGCCCCAGACCAAGTTGCAGCTGATCGAGCCGCACATCTGCGATCCTGACTACTGGGGCGCGCTGTGGCGCGACTGGGGCTTCGCCCGCGCCGTGGCGCGCGACATCGGCAAGGCGCGCGCCAATCTCGTGCAATCGCACGAACGCGTACTGTGCTGCGACATCTACCGGCCCGAGGACGGCCTGCACTCGACGTGGCTCGACGAACGGCTGCGGGACGCCCCGGTGGCGCTGCGCCTGCGCGTGGCGCTCGATCCGTGGCATCGCTACACGTTGCGGATGGAGCGCGAGCTGTTTGCGAGCCCCTGGCTGCGCCTCGTACTGTGCAACTCGAAGATGGTGCGTGACGACATCAAGGCGCGCTTCGGACTGCCCGACGAGCGTCTGCCGGTCATCTACAACGCCGTTGACCCGAATGTATTTTCACCTGCCCTGCGGGAGCATCGCGACCGCATCCGCACCCGCTACCGTATCGCCAACGACGCCGTGGTATTTTTGATGGTGGGATCGGGTTTCGTCCGCAAGGGCGTACCGGCGGTGCTCGCGGCACTGGCGTCGCTGCCGTCAGCCCACCTTGTCGTGATCGGCGACGACCGCCGGCTCGAAGGCACCAAGCAGCAGGCGCGCGACCTCGACATGCGCTCGCGCGTGACCTTCCTGCCCGCCTCGACGGAGGTCGCGCCCTTCTACGGTGCGGCGGATGCCTTCGTGCTGCCGGCCATCTACGATTCGTTCCCCGATGCGGCGATGGAGGCCATGGCCAGCGGGTTGCCGGTGGTCACCAGCACGCGCTCGGGCGCCGCCGAGCTCGTCACCGAGCACGACGCGGGCTTCGTTTGCGACGCGCGCGACGTGCCCGCGCTGACCGGACACCTGCGGGCGCTCCTCGACCCCGAACTGCGCGCGCGCCTGGGCGGGAACGCCAGGGCGGCGGTACTGCCGATTTCGCCCTCAGCCATGACGCTGAAGCTGGTACTCCTTTACAAGGAGCTGCTGGAAGCAAGCGTCGCGCACAAGGTCGCGGCACGCGCCGCAGCGGCCACAGCGGCAGCCGCAACCCCCGTCGAAGCGCCGCCGCTGCACGGCGAGGACGGGCTGGACTCGGAAACGCTGCACCCCAACGAACTGCCGGCGACGCCGCCCGCGTCCAAGCCGCCGGCACGCTGATGCAGCTGGCGATCATCCGCCAGCGCTACACGCCATTCGGTGGCGCCGAACGCTTCGTCGAACGGGCGCTCGACGCGTTGTCCACGCGCGGCATCGACATCCTGCTGCTGACCCGGCGCTGGCCGCCAGGCTCCAATGCGCTGGTGCGGCCGGTGATCATCGATCCACCCTACGTCGGACGGACGATGCGCGATGCCAGCTTCGCGCGCGGCGTGTGTGCGCAGGTGGCCACCATGCCCGCCACGGTCGTGCAGTCGCACGAGCGCATTGCCTGCTGCGACATCTTCCGCGCCGGCGACGGCGTCCATGCGGTGTGGGTGGAGGAGCGGATGCGCGATGCATCGCCGCTGGCACGCGCCGCACTCGCGCTCAGCCCGTGGCACCGCTACACGCTCGCCGCGGAGCGCCGGCTGTTCGCAAGCCCGCGCCTGCAGCGCGTCATCTGCATCTCGCAGATGGTGCAGACGGAGATCCACGAGCGCTTCGGCCTGCCGCGCGAGCGCCTGCCGGTCATCTACAACGCCATCGACCCGGCGGTATTCAATCCGTCGCTGCGCCGGCATCGCGACGAGGTCCGCAGCCTCCATGGCATTGCCGACGACGCCGTCGTCTTCCTGCTGGTGGGCTCGGGCTATGCGCGCAAGGGCGTGAGTCGCGCCATCGAGGCCCTTGCGCTATTGCCGGCGCCGGCGCACCTCATCGTGGTCGGCCGCGATCGCGCGCCCGGACGCTACGCCGCGCTGGCGCGACGCCGCGGCGTGGCCGGCCGGGTCACCTTCGCCGGCGCGCAGACCGACCCCAAGCCGTTCTACGGCGCCGCCGACGCCTTCGTGCTGCCCACACTCTACGATGCGCTGTCCAACGCGGTGCTGGAGGCGCTCGCCTGCGGGCTCCCCGTCGTCACCAGCGACCATTGCGGGGCCGGGGAACTGGTGGCCACCCACGCGGCGGGGACAGTTTGCGCGGCGCGCGACATCGAAGCCATCGCGCGCGGAATGACGGGGTTGCTGGACCCCGGGGCGCGGTCCCGCGCCGGCGCCGGCGCGCT
>JANNYI010000573.1:0-5308 GCA_031410015.1 Betaproteobacteria bacterium
TGAGTCACGGACCGATCACGTCCGCGCCCTTGGGCGGGGTGAACTTGAACAGCTCCGGCGCCAGCTTCGGATTGCGCTCGAAGGCGGTGAAGCGCACCACGCTCTTCTGCCCGAAGGCATCGAAGAGCTCGAGCGCCACGAGGCCGTTCGCGTCGAAGCCCAGGCGGATCTCGGAGAACGTCGAGTCCTTGGCGAGCGGCGTGGCCTGCAGCCAGTCGAGGCCGTCCGCGGCCGGCTGGTCCTTCCACGCGAAGGCCGACTCCACATCGGCCTTGCCAGCAAGCAATGCAGCAGGCGACGCGCCCAGCGCCTCGCCCATGTTGCGGACGATCACCTGGTTGAGGTCGGGATCGAAGACCCATACCTTCTGCCCATCCCCGACCAGCAATTGCTTGTACGGCTTGTCCACGCTCCAGCGGAAGCGGCCGGGCCGCGCAAGATCGAACTGCCCGCTGACCGTCTGCACGACGCGGCCGCTCTTGTCGGTGACGACCTGCGTGAACGGTGTGCGCGCAGTCTGCGTGTCGCGCACGAATTGGCGCAGTCGCTCGAGCGACGCGGCATCGACGGCAGCGCTGGCCAGCAAGCCCAGGCCAAGACTGGCGACCCACCAGGTGATTTTCACGAATTGGCTCCAAATTCGGTGCCGGGCATGTGCGCGAGGCAATTGCCGACGGCATCGAGGATGATGTAGGTATGCAGGAGGCCGCCCTTGTCCCGGCGGCCGCCACGATCTTTGTACTGGTGAACGTAGACTCGCCACGAGTCGTATTCGTTCTCGACATCGAACGTGCAGCCGGAAACGAACAACGTGGGGCCGCAGTAGTCGCGCGGCAGCATCGTCCGGGTGCGCGCAGGCACGTCGGCGGCGGGAATGCGCGGCGCATCGACGCGCCGGTCGCGCGGGCAGAATTCGGCGCCCTGCAGGTACAGGTCGACCGGCCCCGCGTACGCCGCGGTCCATCCGATCGTCACTGCCAGCACCGCGATGCGCGAGAGCCCGCGCAGCCTCATGCGTCGCCCTTGCCGGCCGGCACCAGCACGTCGCGATTGCCGTTGGTCTGCATCGGCGACACGAGGCCGGCGTTTTCCATCTGCTCGATCAGGCGCGCCGCGCGGTTGTAGCCGATGCGCAGATGGCGCTGCACAAGCGAGATCGACGGCCGCCGCGTCTTCAGCACCAGCGCCACCGCCTGGTCGTACATCGGGTCGGATTCGGCGTCGCCGCCTTCGACCACCACGCCATTCTCGCCGTCGGCCGCCGTGCCGCCTTCAAGCAGGCCCTCGATGTACTGCGGCTCGCCCAGTTGCTTCAGGTACTCGACGACCCGATGCACTTCGCCATCGGAAACGAAGGCGCCGTGGACGCGCAGCGGATAGCCGGTGCCCGGCGGCATGTAGAGCATGTCGCCCTGCCCCAGCAGCGCCTCCGCGCCCATCTGGTCGAGGATCGTGCGCGAATCGATCTTGCTGGCCACCTGGAAGGCGATGCGCGACGGGATGTTGGCCTTGATGAGGCCGGTGATCACGTCCACCGACGGTCGCTGCGTCGCGAGAATGAGATGGATGCCGGCCGCGCGCGCCTTCTGCGCGATCCGCGCGATCAGCTCCTCGATCTTCTTGCCGGTCACCATCATGAGGTCGGCCAGTTCGTCGACCACGACCACGATCAGGGGCATGACCTCGAGCGGCTCGGGCTGGTCGGGCGTCAGCGAGAACGGATTGGTGAGCGCCTTGCCGGCTTTCTTCGCCTCGACGACCTTGCTGTTGTAACCGGCGAGGTTGCGCACGCCAAACTGCGACATGAGGCGGTAGCGCCGCTCCATCTCCGCCACGCACCAATTGAGCGCGTTGGGGGCGAGCTTCATGTCGGTGACCACCGGCGCGAGCAGGTGCGGGATGCCTTCGTACATCGACAGCTCGAGCATCTTGGGGTCGATGAGGATCAGGCGCACGTCCTTGGGCTCGGCCTTGTAGAGCAGCGAGAGGATCATCGCGTTGACGGCCACCGACTTGCCCGAGCCGGTCGTGCCCGCGACCAGCAGATGCGGCATCCGCGCGAGATCGGCCACGATCGGCTTGCCGGCGATGTCCTTGCCCAGCGCCAGCGTGAGCGCGCCGGCGGTGTCGTTGTACGTGGCCGACGAGAGGATCTCGACCAGCTTCACCACCTGCCGCCGCGGGTTGGGCAGCTCGAGGCCCATGCACGACTTGCCGGGAATGGTCTCGACCACGCGGATCGACACGACCGATAGCGCGCGGGCGAGATCCTTGATGAGATTGACGATCTGCGCGCCCTTCACGCCCACGGCGGGCTCGATCTCATAGCGGGTGATCACCGGCCCCGGATACGCGGCGAGCACCTTGGCGCTGACGCCGAAGTCGGCCAGCTTGCGCTCGATCAGGCGCGACGTGTATTCGAGGGTCTCGTTGCTGACGGTCTCCTGCGCCGGCGGCGCTTCCTCCAGGAGGTCGAGCGGCGGCAACTTGGTGTCGGGCATGTCGGTGAAGAGCGGCCGCTGCTTTTCCTTCACCACGCGTTCGGACTTCTGCACCGTGACCACGGGGGCGACGACCAGCACGGGTTCGCGCTCGTGCTCCACTTCGCGCAGCTGCTCGACGACCTGTTCGCGCTGGGCGGTGGCCTCCTCACCCAGGCGGCGGTCCTCCGCCGCTTCGCGGCGCCGGCGCACCCACGCGATCAGCGCCTCCACGGCCGCGCCGATGCGTTCCATCACCCGCAGCCACGACACGCCGAAAAAGAGCGAACACCCGATGGCGAACAGCGCCAGCAGCAGGAGCGTGGCGCCGTTGAAACCCAACGCCCGCGCCAGTGCCTGCCCGATCAAGTCGCCCAGCATGCCGCCCGGTGCGTGCGGCAGCGCCACCTTGAGGTTCCACAGCCGCAAGGCTTCGAGCGCCGCGCTGCCAAGGAGCACCAGCGCGAAGCCCAGGGCGCCCAGTGCAAACGGCTGGTCGGTGTCGTGATCGGGCTTCACCACGCGGCGATAGCCGGCCACCACGAGCACCACGCCGCCGGCCACCCACCACCACGCGGACAGTCCGAACAGGTAAAGCATCAGGTCGGCGAGCCAGGCGCCGACCGCGCCGCCGCGGTTCACCAGCGGTGCGCCGGTGCCGGAAAACGACCAGCCCGGATCCGAACGGGCGTACGAGCCGAGGATCAGGCCGAGGTACAGGAAGCCCGCGACGACGAGCAGCCACCACGACTCGCGAACCAGCCGCGCAACGCGCGGCGACAGTCCGTCATCGGCGGCGGCAGGTCGGCGAACGTTGGAGTCGTTCTTCTTGAAAAACATTGAGTTGGCGCGGAGACTTGACAGGTCGCATTATACGCGCGGCGAGGACTTCGCCAAGCGCCTTGTGGGCCCGCTGCGACAATGTTCGCGCCCGCCTTGGGCCGGGTCGGGACACCCCCCACATGGGCTACACTCGTCCTCTTTATTGCATTGCGAGAAACGCATGGCCACGAAGCACGCCCGCTTGCTGATCCTGGGTTCCGGACCCGCCGGCTACACCGCCGCAGTATACGCGGCACGCGCCAACCTCGCCCCGGTGCTCGTGACCGGCCTGGCTCAGGGCGGCCAGCTGATGACCACCACGGACGTGGACAACTGGCCCGCCGACGCCGACGGTGTTCAGGGCCCCGAACTGATGGCGCGCTTCCAGAAGCACGCCGAGCGCTTCAACACCGAAATCATCTTCGACCACATCCATACGGTGCACCTGCACGCACGCCCGTTCCGGCTTGAAGGCGACAGTGGCGAGTACACCTGCGATGCGCTGGTCATCGCCACCGGCGCCTCGGCGCGATACCTCGGGCTCCCGTCCGAGGAGGCCTTCATGGGCAAGGGCGTGTCGGCCTGCGCCACGTGCGACGGCTTCTTCTACAAGGGCCAGGACGTGGCGGTGATCGGCGGCGGCAACACCGCGGTGGAGGAAGCGCTCTACCTGTCGAACATCGCGCGCAAGGTCACCGTCGTCCATCGCCGCGACAAGTTTCGCGCCGAGGCCATCCTGGTCGACCGGCTGATGGCCAAGACCAGTGCCAACGGCAACATGCGCGTCCTGTGGAACCACACGCTGGACGAGGTGCAGGGCGATGCGTCCGGCGTCACCGGGGTCCGGCTGCGGTCCACCACGTCCACGGCGACGGAGGAACTGCCGGTCCACGGCGTGTTCGTCGCGATCGGGCATACGCCCAACACCCAGATCTTCGAAGGCAAGCTCGCGATGGCGGGCGGCTACATCAAGGTCAAGGGCGGCGCGGAAGGCAACGCCACCGCAACATCGGTCCCCGGCGTCTTTGCCGCCGGCGACGTGGCGGATCACGTGTATCGCCAGGCCGTGACGTCGGCCGGCACCGGCTGCATGGCGGCGCTCGACGCCGAGGCGTGGCTGGAAAGCCTCGCCTAGCGCCGGCGCGACTGCCTTTCCACTGCCGCGACGCGGGCCGGCACGATGGCGAAGCTCTCCGACCTCAAGAAACTCATGACCGCCGCGCAGGTGACGGCGCCCACGCCGGTGCCGGTCAAACCTGCGCCCGCCGTGCCCGCTGCACGCGCGTCGAGTCCCAAGCGCGCGCTGGCCTCGGCCAAGCATGCAGACGGTGACGTCGATCTCGTGCGCGCGTTTGCCGACGTGCAGAGGCTGCCTCCGGGCAATCGCGCCGCAGTGCCGCGGGAGCGCCCCGCGCCGATCGCGCGGCATACGCTGGCCGATGAGCGCGACGTGCTGGAGGCCTCGAAGTACGGCAACGAGCCCTCGCCCCAGTCGTGGGACATCGGCCAGGAGTTCGAGCACCAGCAGTCCTATGTGCGCGAAGGCATTGGCGCCGACGTCGCAGGCAAACTGCGCCGCGGCTTCTGGTCGGTGCAGGCGGAACTCGACCTGCACGGCCTCACCACCGACCGTGCGCATGATGCGCTGGCCGACTTCGTCCTCGACGCCCGTACGCGCGGCATGCGCTGCGTGCGCGTGATTCACGGCAAGGGCCTGACGTCGCCGGGCAAGGAGCCGGTCCTGAAGGGCAAGGTGCGTCGCTGGCTGTCGCACTGGGACGAGGTGCTGGCCTACACCGAGGCGCCGCAGCACGCGGGCGGCGGCGGCGCCGTGCTGGTGCTGCTCAAGGGTCGCTAATCCAGTCCGGATCCCAAAGGACCCTGTAGACGAGGGTTCAGCCGCGTGCGGCGCCGCGGGGGGGGGTAGGGACGCCCAACGACTAGAGCGGGGCCCCCCCCGCGGGCGTGGGTATGGAGTGGGGGCCCGGCCGCAACGCGGGGGTTTT
>JANNYI010000574.1:0-3529 GCA_031410015.1 Betaproteobacteria bacterium
CCCCGGTGCGGCTGTAAAACCTGTAGGCGAGGCTTCAGCCTCGCGGGGATATAGCAACGATGAAACAGCGAGGCTGAAGCCTCGCCAGCGGGGGTGTCGGCATGGTGCCGGGATCGCCTGTCCCAGCATGTGCGCGATCACCGCTGCGCGCGTCTTCTTGTCGTCGTCGAAGTCACCGTGGCGCACCGCGCCCGATGCTCCGGACGACGGCGCCACGCGCACCGTGAAATTGGGCGGCAACGTGGGTGCGACGTCGCGGTTGAAGAATCGTTCCATGCCCAGCACCGGCACGCCGCGCGGGCCCTCGAAGGCGTTGGAAACCAGGTAGAGCAACGAGCGTTTGTAGAGGAGGGCGGCGCGCATCACGCCGCCCTCGTTGTTTTCGCATTCGTCGGTCAGGTGAAACTGCGCGGCGCGGCGCACGGTACCCGCGCGAACCAGGGGCTCGATGTCGGTGCGGAATTGGTCGACGGTCGCCGCCGGTGCCAGCAGGTTCAGCGATTCCACCGTCCAGCCATCGGCGGCCAGCTCGCGCAACAGGCGCGCGTGCAGCACGGCGCCCGCCGAGTGCCCGACCAGGTGCAGACGGATCCGGTTGCGCAGCGGCGTCAGGCGGTCCAGCAACAACCGCGCGCCGCCCGCGGCGTGATCGGACACGGCTTCGGCGCGGATCTTCATGTCGTCCCACGCCCAGCGTGCCACGACGCGCGCAATGCCTTCCACCCGGTCGCTCCAGAAGTCATCGACAAAGGAGAGGGGGCCGCCGGCAGGCAATTCGCCGCGATTGCGCAGTTCGTTCATGATGCGGTCGCGCAGTACCGTGATGAAGTCCGATTCCCAGAACATGAACATCGGGAAGATGCCCGCGGCCTTGAAGGCGTCGATCCAGTCCTTGGCCGCCTTGGCCGCGTCGCGCTCGCTGACCAGCCCGCCATGCGCATACAGCACAACGTCCACGGCAGCCTGCGCCGCCAAGCCCTGTTCGGTACGAAATGCCGTCAGTCGCGGACCCACGAGCTCGTCCAGGTCCGACACGCTGGTATGGAACTCGCCCGCCAGCGACAACTCGCCGTCGCGCGCCGTATTGATCACATGCGGCGACACCTCGTGCAGGTCGAGCATGATCGTGCCGGGCGCGCCGAACGAGTTGCCTGTCTTCGGCGTGGTGCCGGTGGCCTGCAATTCGTGCCGCCGCGTGACGACGCCGAGTTGTGCGGCCCAGCAATCGAAGCCGTGCTCGATCCAGTCCTCGTAGGTGAGCACGGCCAGCCCATGCGTGCCCCAGGCGTCGCCCCAGGAATTCTGCACGATGAAACCGTCGGCGTCGTAGCCCACCAGCGCGAACGCGTGCCCATCGTCGGGATTGGCCTTCCACGGATAGGGAATGCGCCAGATGCCTTGCCCCTTCGGCAGCTTCTTGCGTGCGGCGGGCAGGCCTTCCAGCCAGCCATCGTGCGCGAGACCGCTTGCCACCAGTACGCCCGTTTCGTTCAGCGCCACCTGCATGTCGACCACCGAGCGTGCATCGACGCGGTAGTACGCGCCGAGCGGGCGGCGCACCGCGTCATCCCACCAGTCGAGCTTGCCGGTGGGTTTGGGCTCCGGCAACGAATTCCAGAAGTCCTCGGCGCACACGCCGTGCTTGTACCAGCCCTTCAGCACGCCGCGCAGCGACGACCCGCCATCGGGCGCCTCGCCCTTGAACTCGTCGTAGCGGCGGCCCATCGCATAGATCATGTACGGCGCGACCTTGCCGCCGAACTTGCGGTCGCGGCGCGCGGTGAGCAGGTGCATCGCGGTGGCGAGTGCGAAACCGGTGCACGCGGACGACTCTTCCTGGTTGAGCCGGGGTCGCATCGCCGCCGGTGGCGGCGGCAGCGTCGCCTGCGGCGCAAACGCGATGGCCGGCATGTAGGTCCGGTCGCGAAAGTCGACGCTGTCGGGCACGACGTTGCGCTTCGGTGGCGCGGCAGCGGTTGCGGGCTTGATCGCCCTGGTGGCGCGGCGGCGCGTCGATTTCAGCGTGGACGCGGAGGAAGGGGTGGCACGTGGCGCCATGGCAGTCTCCTCTTGGGCGGGCGAGGACGAACAGCGTTGTGCTGGTGCCCAGGGCCGGAATCGAACCGGCACGGCGGAATGACCCACCGGGGGATTTTAAGTCCCCTGTGTCTACCAGTTTCACCACCCGGGCACATGCGGATTGTACGCACGCCTTGGGATCGCCCGCACGGTGTTTGCGGCGTCAGGCGGAAGGCGCGTCCCTCAGGATGCGCAGCGCCCGCGCCACGATCGGCTTGTCGACCATGCGGCCGTCGAGCGTGACGGCGCCATCGCCGCGCGCGAGGGCGGCCAGGGCGGCCGCCTCGACGCGCCGCGCCCATGCGATTTCCTCGGCATTGGGCGCAAACGCCGCATTCAGCGCCGCCACTTGCCGCGGATGGATCGCCATCGCGCCGGTGAAGCCCAGTTCGCGGGCCGCGCGCGCCGTGGCCGCGTAGGCAGCGGTATCGTCGATGTTGCCGATGGCGTCGGCCAGTCCCCAGCATTCGAGCCCCGCCGCATGCGCCGCAAGCGTGACCATCTGCGCGGGCAGCGTGAGCGCGCGCGGCAATGGCGCAATGCCCATCGCGGCGCAGTAGTCCTCGGCGCCGAAGGCCAGTGCGGTCAAGCGCGGGTGTGCCGTGGCGATGGCCTCGGCGCGCAGGACGCCCCGCGGGCTCTCGATCAGCGCGGCGATCCGCACGGGTTGCGCGAGCGTGAAGCGGGCCTCCAGCGCGTCCAGTTGCCGTGCCAATGCCTGCACCTGCGCGGCATCGTCGACCTTCGGCAACATGATCGCGTCGATGCAATCGAGCGGCGCCTGCGCGAGATCCTCGGCGAGCCATGCGGCGTCGCTGTTGACACGTAACAGGACGGTGATGCCTCGCGCCGCCAGCATGCGGCACGCATCGGCCGCCAGCGGACGCGCCGCCGCCTTGCGCTCAGGCAGCACGGCATCCTCAAGGTCGACGATGATCGCACCTGCGCCGCGCTCGGCGGCCTTCGCCAGAAACTGCGGCGCGGTAGCGGGGATGAACAGCAGCGAGCGGAGCATGGTCAGGGGATTGTCGCAGAACGTCCCAACACTATGTAGGCGAGGCTTCAGCCTCGCTTGGCGTCGCGCGAGGCTGAAGCCTCGCCTACGGACGCCGTGGTCGGTCCACCGAGCATTCGCGCGCCAGCGCCAGTGCCGTGGTCGTGGTCCAGTACTTTGCCAGCATGTTGGGCACCTCCCAGTCCGGCAACGTGCCCGCCTTCACATAGCCCAGGAACTGGTCCGCCACCTGGCCGAAATGCGCCTCGTGGCCAACGTGAAATGCGGCCGGCACGTTTACCTTCCATCCACTCGCTGCCGGCTCGACCGCTACGCCGGGATAGGACTCCTGAATCGCCGGCATCGCCTGTTGCAACGCGCGCTGCAGGTCGTCCTTGTCGACACCGGGCAGCGGCTCGATCGTGAGCGTGGGCTGGTAGCCTTCCGCGGCGCCTT
>JANNYI010000575.1:0-8216 GCA_031410015.1 Betaproteobacteria bacterium
CCGACGCCGTCGCCGTCACCACCAAGGACATTTCGGAGCCCAATTACTTCGCCTTCACCAACGTCACGGACAGGGCCTATGATTTCGGTGACCACACCTTCCATGCGCTGCCGTACCGATCTTTCTCGTCCCCGGATTCCATCTACGGAGTTTCGGTCGCATTTCGCGATGGCGCCGCGCCGCTTGCACAGATTACGCAACTTGATGCCGCCAATCACGCGCAGTTGGCCTACCTTACCGACCCCGGTCGGCAATTCTTGGACATCAGGTATACGTCTCACCGATACACGGTGGGCAGTCCGATTCGAGGCACGGTCCCGGTGTCGGAGTTTGTGGGGGACCCCGCGCTGGCCGCCTATGGCAGGAGCGTGGTGTTCTCCCCATCGCGCGGCATGTACCGCAACTATTTCGAGTACCACCGCTTGCCGGTGGACTTTACGGTCTATGACTGTCGCGTGGAGGTGGAGCTGTGCACTCAATCGACAATGACGCCTTTCACCCCCGCATCGGCAGTCGAATGGACCATCAACTTCTGAGCGCGCGCAATCCAGCGGGGCCACGCGCAGGCATGGCCCCACTCCCGATACCTACCAGCTGAATGCCACCCCAAGCGCCGGCCCGTTGAAGTTGATATCCTGGATCTTCGAGCTCGAACTGAAGTTGTAGTCGAGATAACGCCACACGCCAAACACCTCGCCCCAGCTGAACTTGTAGCCGATGCCGCCGATGGCCTGCCACGTGAGATCGGTCTGTCCGGTGCCGATGTCGAGGTAGTAGGGCACGTACCACTTCTGATCGGATCCGAAACTGGCGCGACCCTTAACGCCGACGATGGCGTCGGTCTTGGTGACCTTGAGGTCGGTGGTGCCGCTTCGCAGTGTGTCGGTGCCGCTGCCAAGGTCGGCGCTGAACTGCCAGCCCAGCGTCTGCTTGATTTCTGCCAGGCGCGCGCCGGCAAAGACATCGAATTTGGAGTCTGGCTGGTTCACCACGCGATAGCTTCCGGCCAGCGTCCAGATCAGGCTCTTGAGGTCCAGCTGGGCATCGGCGGTCACGCCTACCGGCAACGGGCGGCCATCGACGATGATGTCGCGGGTCTTGTCCTTCGACCCGCCGACGTCGAGGTAGATGAGGTCGGTGAACACGCCCCAGCTTCCCTTCTGTGCCGCCAACGTGCCCATGAAGGTGAACTTGAGACTGTCGATGATCTGGCTGGCATCGACATTGATGCTGCCGCCCGTGCCGGCGGGAAACGTGGTCTTGCCGCCGATGTCCGGCAGCCAGCCGTAGATGGAGGCATTGAACTGCCACTTGTCGGACATGTCCTGCGCCTGCGCCGCCACGGGTGCGAACAGCGCCATCGCCGCCATCGCGGCCCCGGCCGCACGCTTCGACATCGCATTCATCGTTTTTTCCTCCGGTTTGCTGCGAGAAATGGTTGAGACTGGATTTGTGCCGACAATGATACCAACTGGGCTATTGACGCGGCAGTGAGGGGGGGGGCGATCAGGGCCGCAGGATTGACGCAGGTCATGGTGGCGGACAAAACAATGAGGCCGGGACCGAATGGGCCGCCACCTGCAGGCGATCCATTGGGTCCCGGCCCCGTGCCGAAGCGCAGACCGGTGGAACGAAACCGGTCAGTCGCCAAACTCCTCGATGATGGCGGCGATCTTGGTCTTGTCGGCCAGGAAGGCATCCACGCACGTGGGGTCGAAATGCTTGCCGCGCTGGCCCTTGACGAAGTCGATGGACTCTTCCATCTCCCACGCGTGTTTGTAGGGCCGCTCGCTGACCAATGCATCGAACACGTCGGCCACCGCCACCACACGCGCCACCAGCGGAATGTCCTCGCCGTGCAGGCCGTTGGGATAGCCGGAGCCGTCGAATTTCTCGTGGTGACCCAGCGCAATGATGGCGCCCATCGACAGGTACTTGGACGGGCTGCCCTTCAAAATGTCGTAGCCGATGCGCGGGTGGTTCTTCATGATGTCGATTTCGCCGCGCGTCAGCGGACCTTCCTTCAGCAGCACCGAATCGGGGATGCCGATCTTGCCGATGTCGTGCATCGGCGCGGCCACTTCCAGCACGTGCACGGTCTCGGCACCCAGGCCGAGGTGCGCACCGATCAGCGCCGAATACTTGGCCATCCGCATCAGGTGGTTGCCGGTGGTCTGGTCGCGGAATTCGCCGGCCTTGGCGAGCTTGGACAGCGTTTCCAGTTCGCGCTCGTGAATCTCGGCCACGGACTTGTCCACCTGATACTGCAGCACGCGCGCCTGGTCGGACAGCACGATCTTGTGGCGGCGCAGTTCCAGCAGGTTGGCGCAGCGGGCACGGGTCTCGTGCTCGTCCAGCGGCTTGATCAGGAAGTCGGTGGCGCCGGCTTCCAGCGCGTCGTAGCGGATCTTGCGGTCGTCGACCACGGTGATCACCACGATGGGCACGTCCACGCAATGCGGCAGCGCGCGGATCTGCTTCACCAGCTCGATGCCGTCGAACTCGGGCAGCTTGTAGTCGGTGAGGACGATGTCGACGCGGTTGTTGCGGGCAAATTCCAGCGCGCGTGACGGCGTGTCGAAGAGTTCGAGGTTGAGCTTGCCGTCGATCTGGCGGACGATTTCGGCCAGCAGCAGGCGGCTGGAGAAGAGGTCGTCGACGATCAGGACGGTGTTGCGCTGCGCACGGGCAAACGCCAGCTCGGATACGACGCCGGAGGCGGCAGTGCTGCTACGGGCTGGGGCGATCATGGGTTTCTCCCTGGGGAGTCAAATTGCATGGCTTGCAGGCCGAAGCAATAACGATGCCATTGGCATGTACTGGGCGGGCAATGCCGGCCCGGGAGGGCGGGTGCCCGCAAAAAAGGCCGGATCCCGCATGACGAGAAACCGGCCCGGCAATCATCAAGTGGTCGGGGCGAGAAGATTCGAACTTCCGACCCCCTGCACCCCATGCAGGTGCGCTACCAGGCTGCGCTACGCCCCGACCGAACTTCGAATTATACCTTCGCCGGGGGTTCAGGAGGAGCCCAACAGTTGCCGGATTTCTTCGAGTACCTGCCGAATCTCGGCAGGTTCCAGCGTATTTTCGGGCGCAACCGTCACGACCATTGCGCTGCTGGTGGCGGCCCGGGCGGCGGCGCGCGGTTCGGCCACTTCGGATTCGAGGCGATGGCGGGCGCCGTTGATCGTGAAGCCCTGCTCGTAGAGCAGGTCGCGGATGCGGCGGATCAGCAGGACTTCGTGGTGCTGGTAATAGCGTCGATTGCCGCGCCGTTTCACCGGCTTCAGCTGCGCGAACTCCTGCTCCCAATACCGCAGCACGTGCGGCTTGACCGCGCACAGGTCGCTGACCTCGCCAATCGTGAAATAACGTTTGGCGGGAATCGGCGGCAGATCGGAGTTAGCTCGGCTGGGATCCGGCATGGTTCGCGGCTTCGACCATGACCTTCAGTTTCTGGCTGGCGTGAAACGTCACGACGCGGCGGGCCGTGATCGGGATCTCTTCGCCTGTTTTGGGATTGCGGCCAGGGCGCTGCGGCTTTTCGCGCAGCTGGAAATTGCCGAAGCCCGAAAGCTTCACGGCTTCGCCGGCTTCGAGCGCAATGCGCACTTCCTCGAAAAAGCGCTCGACCATGTCCTTCGCTTCGCGCTTGTTGAGTCCAAGCTGCTCAAAGAGCAGGTCGGCGAGTTCTGCTTTGGTGAGGGTCATCAATGGCTCTACTGGCGTCGCGTCGCGCCGAATTGTTGATGGGCCACGGCCAGCAACTGGCTTTCCGTGGCATCGATGTCGGCGTCGGTCAAAGTGCGGGAAGTATCCTGCATAAGCACTAGAATCGCAAGGCTTTTTCTGCCTTCCGTCAGTCCGCGCCCGCGGTAGACGTCGAAGAGCTCGACCGCGATGACGTGCGCCGGGCTGGCGGCGCGCAGGGCATCGAGCAGCGTTTGCACCGGCAGCGCCTCATCCACCACCAGCGCCACGTCCCGTCGCACCAGCGGCTGGCGCGACACGGCCTGGCCCACCGGCATGCCGCGCGCCAGCAGCGGGGCAACATCCCGTTCGAACACAATGGGCGGCTTGGGCAGGTCGAAATGCGCCACCAGCCTGGGGTGCAATTCGCCCATCCAGCCGGCCTCCACGCCGTCCAGCATGATGCGGGCGGCCCGGCCGGGATGGAGCGCAGGATGGAGCGCGGCGCGCGTGGTCAGCGCCGCGGGTGCCGCCAGCGTCTCGAGGTCGCCCTTGACGTCGTAGACGTCGACATCGCGCGTGGGCAGCCCCCATTGCTCGGGCAGCGCCGGACCGTAGGCGAGGCCGCCGATGCGCATGGGCTGCGCAAAGCCCGCGCCGTCGTGCTGGAACGTGCGGCCGAGCTCGAAGAGGCGCGCCCGCGACTCCTTGCGATTGACGTTGATACGCAGCGTCTCGATGAGGCCGGGCAGGAGCGTGGTGCGCATCACGTCCAGATGCGCGGCGATCGGGTTCTGCACGCGAACAGGTTTTGCGGCAGGATCGAGCGCCGCTTCGGTCAGCGCCGACACAAACCCGAACGTGACGATTTCCTGCCAGCCGCGATCGACCAGCGCGCGCTTCACCTGGTGCCGCGAGCGCTCGCGTTCCGGATCGGGCAGCATGTGCTGGACGTGCGCCGACGGCGCGGCGGGGATGTTGTCGTAGCCGAAGATGCGTGCCGTTTCCTCGATGAAGTCTTCCTCGATCGCGAGATCGAAGCGGCGCGACGGCGGCGTGACCAGGAAGTCGTCGCCGCTGCGCAGGTGCGGCAGGCCCAGCAGCGTGAACGCATGGGCGGTGGCGGCGGCCGGAATGGTCACGCCGAGGATGCGCGCAATGCGCGCGCCGCGCACGCGCACGGCATGGCGCGCGGGCAGGTCGTCGTGGCTGGTGACATCGGTGAGCGCGCCCGCGCGGCCGCCGCAGATCTCGAGGATCAGCTGCGTGGCGCGCTCCACCGCCGCCGCGCAGCCGTTGAAGTCCACGCCGCGCTCGAAGCGATAGCCGGCATCGCTGTTGAAGCCCAGTCGGCGCATCTTGCCCTGGATGACGGCGGGGTTCCAGAACGCGCCTTCGAGATACACGCGCGTGGTGTCGTCGGCGATGCCGGAGTGCTCGCCGCCCATGATGCCGGCGAGGCCCAGCGGCTTCTTCTCGTCCGCCACCAGCAGCAGGTCGGCCTCGAGCTGCAGCACCTGCCCGTTGAGCAGCGTCAGCGTTTCGCCCTCGCGCGCAAAGCGCACCACCACCGCGCCGTCGAGCAGGCGGTCGTCGTAGGCGTGCAGCGGCTGGCCCATCTCCAGCATCACGTAGTTGGTGACGTCCACCACGGCGGAGATCGAGCGCAGGCCCGAACGTTCGAGGCGCTGCCTCATCCACGCGGGCGTGGCGGCCCTGGCGTCGATGCCGTCGATGAGACGGGCGACGAACCGGGGGCATCCGGTGGGCGCCTCGACGCGCACGGCGCGCACGCCGTCGAAGGTGACGGGTGTCGTCGCCACGACGGGCAGCGACAGCGGCGTGCCGGTCAACGCACTCAAGTCGCGCGCGATGCCGGCTACCGAGAGGCAGTCGGCACGGTTGGGCGTGATCTTCAGCGTGATCAGCGTGTCGTCGAGCACCAGCGCGTCGCGCAGCGGCGTGCCCGGCTTGAGGCTTGGGTCCAGCGCCAGCAGGCCGCTGGCGTCGTCATCGATGCCCAGCTCCTTGGCCGAGCACAGCATGCCGTGCGATTCGACGCCGCGCATCTTCGCGCGCTTGATCGCGAAGTTGCCGGGCAGCACGGCGCCTTCCATCGCACACGGTGCCAGCATGCCGGCCGCGGCGTTGGGCGCGCCGCACACGATCTGCAGCGGGGTCGCGGTGCCCACGTCCACGCTGCACACGCGCAGACGCTCGGCATCAGGATGCGGCGCAATCGCCGCGATGCGGCCGACCACGACACCGGTGAACGGCGGCGCGGCCGGGCGCGCCTCTTCCACCTCGAGGCCGCCCATCGTGAGTTTGTCGCACAGCGCAGCGCTGTCGATGGCGGGATTGCACAGCGTGCGCAGCCAGTGTTCGGAAAATTTCATGGTCGTGCGGCCTTCAGGCGAACTGGCGCAGGAAGCGCAGGTCGTTCTCGTAGAACAGGCGCAGATCGTTCACGCCGTAACGCAGCATGGCCAGCCGGTCGGGGCCCATGCCGAACGCAAATCCCTGGTACTGCTCGGGGTCGATGTTGACGGCGCGCAACACGTTGGGATGCACCTGGCCCGAGCCGCCGATCTCCAGCCAGCCGCCGTCGCCGAACGCCATGTCGATCTCCGCCGACGGTTCGGTGAACGGAAAGAACGATGGGCGAAAGCGCACCTTCAGGTCGTCGCTCTCGAAGAACCGGCGCAGGAATTCGGTGAGCACGCCCTTCAGGTCGGCAAAGGTGACGTGCTGGTCGATCCACAGGCCTTCGACCTGATGGAACATCGGCGAGTGCGTGGCGTCGCTGTCCACGCGATACACGCGGCCCGGCGCGATGATCTTGATCGGTGGCGCATGCGTTTCCATGTAGCGCACCTGGATCGGCGACGTGTGGGTGCGCAACACCATGCCGCCCTCGACGTAGAACGTGTCCTGCATCGAGCGGGCAGGGTGGTTCTCCGGCGTGTTGAGCGCGGTGAAGTTGTGGAAGTCGTCCTCGATCTCCGGGCCGTCCGCCACGGCAAAGCCCAGCGTGCGGAACAGGGTTTCCACGCGTTCGAGCGTGCGCGTCAGCGGATGCAGCGCGCCCCCACCGCGATGGCGGCCGGGCAGCGACATATCGAGCGCATCGGCCGCCAGTTGCGTGGCGAGCTTCGCGTCCGCCAGCTCGGCGCGGCGCGCGTCCAGCGCTGCTTCGAGTTCGCGCTTGGCTTCGTTGATGGCGGCGCCGGCGGTCGGGCGCTCTGCGGCGGCGAGCTTGCCCAATCCTTTCAGCAGATCGGTCAGTACCCCGGTCTTGCCCAGGAATTTCGCCTTGGCATTCTCGAGCGCGGCGGAGTCCGTGCATTGCGCGAATTCGTGCCGCGCGGCGGTGACGATCGTGGCGAGTTGTTCCATCGGTTTCGTGTCGCAATCGTGGGAACGAGGTCGAAAAAAAAGGGAGGCGCTACACGCCTCCCTTGATTCCGCGGGTTCGATCAGGCCAGAGAGGCTTTGGCCTGCTCCGCGATTTTCGTAAATGCCGCCTTGTCGAACACGGCGAGATCGGCCAGCACCTTGCGGTCGATGTCGATGTGCGCCTTGGTCAGCCCGTTGATGAACGTGCTGTAGGTCATGCCGAGCTCGCGCACGGCGGCGTTGATCCGGGCGATCCACAGGCGGCGGAACTCACGCTTCTTTTGCCGGCGATCGCGATACTGGTACTGGCCGGCCTTCATCACCGCTTCTTTGGCGATGCGGAAGACGCTGTTGCGGCGGCCGCGGAAACCCTTGGCCTGGTCCAGGACCTTCTTGTGCCGCGCGCGGGCGGTCACACCACGTTTGACTCTTGGCATGGCTGCTCCTTACGCGTAGGGCATCATGGCACGAACGGAATCGATGTTCGTGCTATGGATTTCGGCGGAACCACGAAGCTGACGCTTGGTCTTGGTCGACTTCTTCGTGAGGATGTGGCGCTTGAACGCCTGCGAGCGCTTGATCGAACCGCTTCCGCGCACGCGGAAGCGCTTCTTCGCGCCCGACTTGGTCTTCATTTTCGGCATGATTCTTCAACTTTCCTGTTTGCTGCTTTCGGCGGTGCTCTCCGGTGCTTTCGCGGGAGAGACTTTGGCGGCGGGGGCCGCACCGTCCTCTGGCTTGTGTGCGGGATGCTTGGCTGCCGCTGCCGGCGCTGCTGCCACCGGCTTCAACAACACAGCTTTCTTCGGGGCCAGCAGCATCACCATTTGCCGGCCTTCGAGCCTCGGAAAGGACTCGACCACTGCATGGGGTTCGAGCTCGTTCCGAATGCGTTCAAGAAGGCGCACCCCAAACTCCTGGTGCGCCATTTCGCGTCCGCGAAACCGCAGCGTGATCTTGGCCTTGTCGCCTTCCGACAGGAATCGAACGAGATTCCGGAGCTTGATCTGGTAATCGCCTTCGTCAGTGCCGGGCCGGAATTTGACTTCCTTGACCTGGATCTGCTTCAGCTTGAGCTTGGCTTCGTGCTGTTTCTTGGCTTCCCGGTACTTGAACTTGCCGAAATCCAT
>JANNYI010000576.1:0-4545 GCA_031410015.1 Betaproteobacteria bacterium
CGACGCCGACACGATCCGCCTGCGCGAGGCGACGATGTCGCTGGTGGCGGTGCGCGGCGCCGACGTCGAGCTCGGCAAGGAAGCGCAGCGCCTGGCCAGGCTCTGGCTGGGCGATCGCAAGGCCATTCCGGTCGCCGTTCGGCGCAGCGTGCTTCTCGGCGCCGCGCGGACGACCAGAGCAGACGGTGCAGCGCTTTTCGACGGCCTGCTCGACGTGGCGCTGACCACCAAGGACGCCAACGAACGGGAGGATGTGCTCGGTGCGCTGGGTGCATTCCGCGATCCCGCGTTGCTCGAGCGCGCGCTGGCGCTCGCGGTCGACCCTCGGCTCGGCCCGCGCGACCGCATCGGACCGCTGCAGCAGGCGTTGAAGGACCCGGCCACGAGCCAGGCAGCATTGTCCTGGTTTGCGCGCAACATCGACGCGATGAGCGCCCGCCTGCCCAGGGAATTCCAGGGCTATTGGCCGGCGCTGGCATCGGCGGCCTGCACCGATGGCGAGCGCGCGCAGTTCGTGGCGATGTTCGAGTCCCGCGCCAAGGCTCTCGACGCCGGACCCCGCACCTATCGCAATGCGCTGGAGAAGATCGACGCGTGCATTGCGGCGGCGCGCGTGCAGCGCGCCCCACTCAATGCCTTCCTGGCCGATTTGAAGTGAGCGGCAGGCATGCGCCGATCCCGCTCGCGGCCGTGCTGCTGATCACCGGCGCCGTCGCGTGCTTTGCCGTTCTGGACGGTGTGATCAAGACGCTGGCGGTCAGGCATCCGGTGCCGTTGCTCGTCTGGGCGCGCTGGGGTTTTCAGGTGCTTGCAATGCTGATCTGGCTTGCGCCAACGATGGGTACGGGCATGGTGCACACGCGCCAGCTGCCGATGCAGTTGATCCGCGGCGTCCTGCTGCTCGGCTCGTCGCTCTGTTTCATGACCGCGCTCAAGTACCTGCCGCTGGCCGATGCCACCGCGCTCAACTACACGACACCCACCATCGTGATGGTGCTTGCCGTCGTGCTGCTGCGCGAGCGGATGACGCCGGCGCGAATGGGCTTCGTGGCGGCAGGGCTCGTCGGCATGCTGATGATCGTGCAGCCGGGCGCGGACATCGTCAAGGGCGCCGCGGTGTTCGCGCTGGGCTCGGCCGTCTTCTACTCGTTCTACCAGATCACCACGCGGATGCTGGCCGGCGACGACCCGCGCGTGACGCTCTTCTATCCGGCGCTGATCAGCACGCTCCTCATGACGCTGGTGTGGCCGTGGTTCGGCTCGCGCATCGACCTGTCGTGGCAGGACGTGGCGCTGCTGTGCCTGATCGGCGTGCTGGGCACCATCGGGCACTTCCTCTTCATCCTGGCCTTCCAGCGCGCGCCGGCGTCGGCGCTGACGCCCTTCACGTATCTGCAACTGGTGTTCGCCACGCTCATCGGCTGGCTGGTGTACTCCACGTTTCCGGACGCATTGACGCTTGCCGGCATGGCGCTCATCGCCGGCAGCGGACTGCTGCTGACCTGGCACGAACGCCGGCGCGCGCTGTTGGCGTATGCCGAGCCCACCGCCATCGACTGATGTACCGAACAACAACAGGAGGAATGGAATGAGCAAACCCCGCATAGGCTTCATCGGCATCGGCCTGATGGGCCACGGCATCGCGAAGAATCTCGTCACCAAGGGCTATCCGCTGGCAGTGCGCGTGAACCGCAACCGCAAGCCCCTCGAGGATCTGCTGGCGGCGGGTGCTACGGAGGTGAAGACCAACGCTGAAGTGGCCGCCAACGCGGACATTGTGTTCCTGTGCGTGACCGGGGCGCCGCAGGTCGAGGAAATCATCAACGGCAAGGACGGCATCGCCGGCGTGGCGCGCAAGGGCCTGATCATCGTCGACACGTCCACCAGCGAGCCCGCCACCACGGCCAAGATGCGCGAGGAACTTGCCGCCAAGGGCGTGCGCTTCGTCGACGCGCCGCTGGCCCGCACGCCGGTGGAAGCCGAACTGGGCAAGCTCAACATCATGGTGGGCGCCGACGACGCGACGTTTTCCGAGTTGCAGCCGGTGCTCGGTGCCTTCTGCGAAAACATCATCCACGCCGGTCCGGCCGGTCACGGCCTCGTGCTGAAGCTCATCAACAATTTCATCGCGCAGGCCATTGCCACGGCCACCGCGGAAGCGCTGGCCGCCGCCGCGAAGTCGGGGTTGTCGATCAGGAAGCTGCACCAGGTGATCTCGGCGGGTGCCGTCAACTCCGGCATCTTCCAGATGATGGTGGGCAAGATGCTGGAGAACGACGGCGACCTCACCGGGCTCAGATTCACGCTGGTCAACGCGATGAAGGACCTGCGCTACTACACGCACTTTGCCGAGTCGCTGCCGGTGTCCGCCATCGTCGGCGAGGCGGTGCACCAGAGCCTCGTCAACGCCAACCTGATGGGCTTCGGCGACAAGTACGTGGCCTCGCTGATCGAGGCGCAGTCGAAGCTGAACGGCGTGGACATCGTCGGCGCATCGCGGCGCTGATTTCAATGCGGGCCGGATGCGGCACAATGCGCGGATGAAACTACTGCTACTTGGCGGTACCCGCTTCCTCGGCCGCGCGACGGTCGACGCGGCACTGGCGCGTGGCCACGAGGTCACGCTGTTCACGCGCGGCAAGCAGCCCAACCACTGGGGCGCGGCGGTCACCATGCTGGTGGGCGACCGCGACCCCGCGGTGGCGCCGGGGCTGGCGGCACTGGAAACGGGGTCGTGGGATGCGGTGATCGACACCTGCGGCTACGTGCCGCGCATCGTCGGCGCATCGGCGGACAAGCTGCGCGACCGCGTCGGTCGGTATCTCTTCGTGTCGTCGATCTCGGTCTATCCCGAGATGAGCCAGCCGGGCATCGACGAGAACGCGCCCGTGGGTGTGCTGGACGATCCGGGCACCGAAGAGATCATGGCCCACTACGGTCCGCTCAAGGCGGCCTGCGAAGACGTGGTGCGCAAGACCTGTGGCGCGCGTGCGCTGATCGTGCGGCCGGGACTGATCGTGGGGCCGCACGACCCCACCGACCGGTTCGGCTACTGGGTGGCGCGTTTCGCGCATCCGCACCTCTTGGGCGACCGGGGCCCGGATGCCGTGCTGCCCGCTCCGCCCGCGGCGTGGTTCCAGATTATCGACGTGCGCGATCTTGGCGAGTGGATGGTGAAGCTCGTCGAGGACGGCGCCGAGGGCACGTACAACGCCTGCAGCCCGGCACGGAAGTGGACCTTCGGCGACCTCGTCGACACGGCCGCGAAGGAAGCTGGCGCCGCGGCGCCGCGCGCGTTGTGGGTCGACGAGGCCGTGCTGCTCGAGCACAAGGTCGAGCCGTGGACCGGCCTGCCGATGTGGCTGCCCTCCACCATCCCCGACAGCGTCGGCTTCTCGCTGGTGGATACACGCCGCGCCATGGCCTCCGGGCTGGGCACGCGGCCGCTCGCGGACACCGTGGCCGCCACGGCGGCGTGGCTGGCGCAGCGCGACAACAACGGCGCATGGAAGGTCGTGCTGGGTGCTACGGCCGAGCGCGCGATCGTTGCGGCCGCGGGCGGGAAGCCGGCTTGAGCGCCGTCGGCGCGCCGCTGCGATGACGCCCGCCGAGGCCGCCGGGTACGCCGAGTTTGCGTGCCGGATGGCGGATGCCGCGGGTGCTGTCATCCTGCCGCACTTCCGTGCCGTGATCGCGATCGAGGACAAGCGCAACTTCATGGGCTACGACCCGGTCACCGTGGCCGACCGCGCCGCCGAGGATGTGATCCGTGCCGCGATCAAGGCCACGTACCCCACCCACGGCATCCACGGCGAGGAGCACGGGCGCGAAGCGGGCACCTCGCCGCTGACGTGGGTGATCGATCCCATCGACGGCACCAAGAGCTTCATCCTCGGCCAGCATCACTGGGCCATCCTGATCGCGCTGCACGACGGCACGGCGCCGGTGGTCGGTGTCACGCACCAGCCCTTTGTCGGCGAGACCTTCGTCGGGGTGGCCGGCGGCATCGCGCAGTGGCGGCGGGGCGACGAGCGCCGCACGCTGCGCACGCGCGCCTGCGCCCGGATCGAGGACGCTATCGTCACCACCACCGATCCGCGCCAGTTCCGCACGCCGGCGGAAATGGCATCGCTGCAGGCGGTGGCCGATCCCGCGCGCTTCCTGCGCTACGGCGGCGACTGCTACTGCTACACGCAACTGGCGATGGGTTTCGTGGACGTCGTGATCGAGAACGGCCTGCAGCCCTACGATGTGCAGTCGCTGATTCCGCTGATCGAGGCGGCCGGCGGCGCCATCACCAACTGGCAGGGCGGCCCGTGCGACCAGGGCGGCGCCGTCGTGGCGTCGGGTGACCGCGCGCTGCACCAGGATGTGTTGCGACGGTTGCAGGCCGTAGCCGGAAATCAACCGTAATCTCCGTAATCCCGTGATGCTGTAGGGGGGGGGGGGGACACGCCGGCCACACCCCGGCTAGACACAGGGCGGGGGGGGACACGCCATCCCAAAGGGCAGCGGCGGCGGCGGGGGGTGGGGTGGGGGTGTGAT
>JANNYI010000577.1:0-2914 GCA_031410015.1 Betaproteobacteria bacterium
GGGCAGCCGCATCGATCGCAACGCGCGCAAGGGGGAGAAGCCCTCCGATCACGCGCCGGTGCTGGTGGAGTTGCGCGACTGAACGCATACACTGGTTCAGCGCCGTTGCCATAGGCAACAATGTCGAACCCGGCTCCACGAGAAGTTTTCCTCCGCGTCCTATGGTTTTCGCATCTCCGATCTTTCTGTTTTTATTCCTGCCGCTGACGCTGGCGGCGTACTTCGTCCTGCCGCGATCGTGGCGCAACGGCGTGCTGCTGGTCGCAAGCCTCGGCTTCTATGCGTGGGGCGAGGCGCCGTACCTGCTGCTGGTACTTGCTTCCGTCGGGTTCAACTACATCCTCGGCACGGCCATCAGCCGCGCGACCTCCGTATCGCGGCGCCGCGGCTGGCTGGCCATGGCGGTCGCCGGCAACCTGGGGTTGCTGGCCGTATTCAAGTACGCGAATTTCGCCGTGGCCAACGTCAATGCGCTTGCGCCCATCCTCGCGATCACGCCGCTGGCGGTGGCGGCCATCCCGCTGCCGCTCGGCATCTCCTTCTTCACGTTCCACGCGATCTCCTACGTGGTCGACGTCTACAAGCGCAACGCCGATGCCGAGCGCAACCTGCCGCGCTTCGCGCTCTACATCCTGCTCTTCCCGCAGCTGATCGCCGGCCCGATCATCCGCTGGCGCGACATCGCGGCGCAGCTGCGCGCCCGCGAAGCGCGGCTGGCCGACTTCAGCTACGGCGTGCGGCGCTTCGTGCTGGGCCTGGGCAAGAAGGTGCTGATCGCGAACACGCTGGGCGCGACGGCCGACCGCATCTTCGCGTTGCCCGCCGGCGATCTCACCACACCGCTCGCGTGGCTCGGTATCGTCTGCTATACGCTGCAGATCTATTTCGATTTCTCGGGCTACTCGGACATGGCGATCGGGCTGATGCGGATGTTCGGCTTTCGCATCCTCGAGAACTTCAACTATCCGTACATTGCGCGCAGCGTGCGCGAGTTCTGGCGGCGCTGGCACATATCACTGTCGAACTGGTTCCGCGACTACCTGTACATCCCGCTGGGCGGCAATCGTCGCGGTGAGCGGCGCGCCTACGCCAACCTCGTGCTGGTGTTCGCCCTGTGCGGGCTGTGGCACGGCGCGAGCTGGCCATTTGTGCTGTGGGGCGCGTGGCACGGCATTTTTCTTGTCATCGAGCGCGCGGGACTCGAGCGCCTCCTGGCGCGCATCGGCCCGCTCACGCACCTCTACACGCTGCTGGCCGTGATGGGCGGCTGGGTGCTGTTCCGTTGCGAGACGCTGACCCAGGCGGGCCACTACTACGCTGCGCTGGCCGGCTTTGCGCACGGCGATCCGCTACGCCATCCGCTGGCGGAGTTCCTCAATGCGCAGGTCGCGCTGACGCTGGTGATCGGCATCGTGTTTGCGGCACCCGTGGCGAGGCGCCTCGGACGCTGGCGCGACCAGGTCGCCGCGCAACCGGGCCTGCGCGCCCGCGGTGTGCTCGCCATCGACATCGGCTGGACCACGATCGTCTATCTCGTCGCCTGCGCGATGCTGGCAGCCGGCACCTACAATCCGTTCATCTACTTCCGCTTCTGACTTGTGACACCCCCCGACCCCCTGTCGTTGCCGCCGGTGCCGGCGCCGGCACCCGCCGATCACCCATGGCGCGATCGCGCGCTGGCGGCGCTGTTTGCGCTCGGCCTCGCGTTGCCCGGCCTGGCGCTGGTTTCGACCTGGAAGACATCCATCACGCGCTTCGAAAACCGCGCGACGGCGCCATGGCCCGCGCCAGCGCTCACGCGCGAATTCGCGCCGGCCTTCGAGCGCGCGTTCGCCGATCGCTTCGGCGGCCGGGACTTCCTCGTGCGCCTGCACCACGGCACGCTGCTGCGCGCATTCGGCGTGTCTGCGCTCTCCACCGTGATGCCCGGACGCGACGGCTGGTACTACTGGCTGGGCGAGGATGGCCTGTCGCTGGCCCGTCACTATCGCGGCACTGCGAGCTTCAGTCAGGACGAGGTCGACGGCACCGTGGCCGAACTGGCGCGGCGGCGCGAGTGGCTGGCCGCCCGGGGCATCGCGTATCTCGTCGTCGTGGTTCCGGAAAAATACACGATCTATCCGGAACACCTGCCGGCCTGGGTGTCCGCCGCCGCCGGGCCGACGCCCTATGACCGGGTCCGCGATGCGATTGCGCGCGATGGTCGCGTGCACTTCGTCGACCTGCGTCCCGCGCTGCGCGCGGCCAAGGCGCGCGAGCGCGTGTACTTCCAGACCGACTCGCACTGGAACTACAACGGCGCGGTCGTGGGCTATGGCGAGATCATGCGCGCCGTGACGCAGCTGTTGCCGCCCGCCAGGCGCGCGGAGATCGCCGTCGCGCCGCGACCGGCCTACGTACCCGGGGTCGATTTCTACAGCGGCGACCTGGTGCAGATGCTGGGCCTGCCGTCGCGCGTGCGCGAGGATGACGTGGCGCCACTGGGCAAGGTTCTCGGCAACGCGGACGGCCGCTGCGCACAACGCCTCGACAAGGACGAGTTCCCGGGCTTCGAGTTCTACGCCTGCAACAGGCCAGGCCTGCCGCGCGCCGTGATCCTGCGCGATTCGATGGCGATTCCGCTGATCCCGCTGCTGTCGGAGAATTTCAGCCGCGTGGTGTATGCGTCAACGCGCAAGCTCGATCGAGCACTGATCGAGCGCGAGCGGCCGGACATCGTGATCGAGGAACTGGTGGAGCGCTCGCTGCACGCGCCTGGCGCGCTGCCCATGGATCGGTAAAAAAGGGGTCAGCGGTAAAAAAGGGGTCAGCGGTAAAAAAGGGGTCAGCGGTAAAAAAGGGGTCAGCGGTACAAAAGGGGTCAGCGGTAAAAAAGGGGTCAGCGGTAAAATAGGGGTCAGGGGAAAATTGGGTG
>JANNYI010000578.1:0-5908 GCA_031410015.1 Betaproteobacteria bacterium
GCAAGTCGATGATCGTCATCTGCAGCCGGCCCATGCGCATCATCATCTGGATCGTCAATCCAACCGCGATGATGAAGAACAGGATCCGGACGCCGTCGACCGCAGTCGACATCACCCGGCCTGCCTTCGGCGGCATCAGTCGATACAGAAAGTCGACATGGATGTGCCGCGTGCGCCGTACCGCCGCGGCTACGCCGATGAACACGGTGCAGATCAGCAGGTAACGCGCGATTTCCTCCGTCCACGCCGCCGAGTCGTTCAGCACATAGCGCGTGAAGAACTGGTAGAACACGCACAAACCGAGCAGCCAGAAGAACCCGAGCGACAGCCAGTCCTCGAACAGGTATTCCTTCAGATCGATCGGGGCATCCGTGGCGTGGAAATGCCCCTCGTCGTCGAGAATGGGTGCCGCAGCGTCAGCGGTCTGGTTCGTGTCGGTCATGCGGCCTCGCGCGGTGCAGCGTGTTCAACGTGCGGGCTCGGCGCTGCCGGCGCCTGTCGCACCGGCGACGCGCCTCGCCCGCGGGTGCAGTTGCGTTACTTGATGGCGACGATCTTGTCGTAGTCGGACTTGGAGAAGCCCATCGACTCAGGCGTCGTCGTCTTCAATACCGCGTCGGAGAAGCTCTTGCGATCGACGGTGACGATCTGCAGGCCCTTCTTCTTGAACTCGTCGGCCAGTTCGGCTTCGCGCTTCTTGATCTGGGCCGTGGCACGCGAAGCAGCTTCGCGGGTGACCTCCGTGAAGATCTGCTTTTCCTGCGGCGTCAGCTTGTCCCAGACGTGCGGCGCCACCTGCGTGGTGAGGCCGTCGACGATGTGCGAGGTCATCATGATGGCCTTCTGCACTTCGTAGAACTTCTTGGCTTCGATCGTGGTCAGCGGGTTTTCCTGTGCGTCGACGGTCCCGTTCTGCAGCGCCAGGTAGACCTCGGCAAAGGCAATCGGCGTCGGATTGGCACCGCAGGCTTTCGGCGTTGCCATGTACGCCGGTACGTCGGGCACGCGGATCTTGAGACCCTTCATGCCGGCGCAGTCGGTGAACGCCTTCTGCGCCGTGGTCTGCCGCGCGCCGTAGTACGTATACGCGAGGATCTGGATGCCCGTCTTCTTGCGGAATTCCTCCACCATCTCCGCGAAGACCGGGCTCTTGGAATAGGCGAGCAGGTGATCCGCGTCACGGAAGATGAACGGATAGTAGGCAATGCCCAGCCGCGGGTAGCTGCGCGCCGCGAACGACGGGCCGCTGATGATCATGTCGACCGTGCCCAGCGCCATGCCCTGGTTGATGTCGGTCTCCTTGCCGAGCGTGCTGGCGGGAAACACCTCGATGTCGAACTTGCCGTTGGTGCGCTTCTTGATTTCCGCGGCCGCCCACACCGATTCGGTGTGATAGGGCTCGCTGACCTCGTAAACGTGCGCCCATTTGAGTTTCTGTTGCGCAAGCGCCGGGCCACCGGCGATCAGGGCGGCGGTTGCAACTGCCGTGAACACAATCTTCGAGATGAAACGCATGATTCCTCCTTGCGACTGATGGAGCGGCGCGGGTGTCGAGACCCGAATCCGCGTGAAGAGAGCTCTTATGCCACTCGGCCTCTGCGTGAGGCCCTGCAAAACGAAACGCCTTTGTGTCGGCCTCCGGTGTCGATTAGTGATCGCTCATGCCCTGCGGGCTTCGCCCCTCACGCCACCACCTGCACCTTCGTACTCTTGTTTTTATCGGCCGCGGCGGCAAAAGCCGCAACGGCATCCTTCAATGGATACTGCCCGGACAGGAGCGGCCGCACGTCGACGCGCCGCGTCGACAGGTAGTCCACCGCCCAATCGAATTCGATGCCCCAGCGGAACGCGCCGCGCAGGTCCAGCTCCTTCGCCATCAGTTCGTTGACGACGAACGGCAGCGGCTCGTGCGGCAGCGTGCCCACCTGGACGATGACGCCGCCACGCTTGGTGGCCGCCACGCAGGATTTGAGCGCGTTGAAGTTGCCCGACACTTCGTAGGCGACGTCGAACTGCGGCGTGGACAGTTTCTCGCCATCGCGATCGGCGCGCAGCACGGCATCCGCGCCCACCGTCAACGCCTGCTGCAGCGGACGGTCGAGGACGTCGGTCACGGTGATCCTGCGCGCGCCGGCCAGGCGCGCGGCCAGCACGGTGACGCAGCCGATGGTGCCCGCGCCGGTGATCAGCACCGATTTGCCTAGAAGGTCGCCGCCGCGATTGACCGCGTGCAGGCCCACGGCCAGAGGCTCGGCAAACGCGAGCTCGCCCAGCGTGATGTCGCCGCCCACCGGATAGCATTGCCGCTCGCCCATCACGAAGTATTCCTGGAAGAGGCCTTGCACATGCGGGAAGAGGCTGGCGCTGCCCAGGAACTTCATGTTGGAGCACAGCTGTTCGCGGCCCTGCCGGCATCCCTCGCAGCGGCCACAGGCATGCGACGGCGACACCGCCACCTTGTCGCCCTTCTTCACGCGCGTGACGCCGGAGCCGACGGCCTCGACGACACCCGAGGCCTCGTGTCCGGGAATCAGCGGCTCGCGCACGATGAAGTTGCCGTTGCGGCCTTCGAAGTAGTAATGCAGGTCCGAGCCGCAGATGCCCGCGGCGCCCAGGCGCAGCAGCACTTCGCCGGGTCCGGGCGATGGCATGTCCACGGGTTCGATGCGCAGGTCTTCCTTGGCGTGAATACGGCAGGCGAGCATGGTGATGTCCTTGATGCGCCGGACCGACCCCTTACTGCGAGTGGTCCCAGCTGGTCGAAAAGCGTTTATAGGCCTGGTTGAGATGCCGCTGCATCGCCATGCGCGCGGCATTGGCATCGCGTGCCGCGATTGCCTTGTACACGGCGCGGTGCTCGGTCATCGCGTGCTCCCACAGTGCCGGTGTGTCGTAATGGTTCTCGAGCTGCTTGTACAGCGGTCCGGTACGCTCGTCCCACAGCATCCGCACCACGGCCACCAACGCGCTGTTGCCCGTGCCTTCGGCGATGCGCATGTGGAACTGGCGATCGCCATCCTGCGCCGGGTGCTTGCTGTTGACGTCATGGTCCATCGCCGCCAGCGCCTCGGCAATGGCCTGCATCTGCGGTTTCTTGGCCGACTTGGCCGCCAGCGCCGCGCACTCCGATTCGATCACGTACCGGGCGCGGATCAACTCGAACGGACCGGCCGTGGTGTCGCGTTCGTGCGCGGGGTCCGTGATGGCCGCGTCCTGCACGTAGATGCCCGAGCCGATGCGGACCTCGACGAGACCCTCGACCTCCAGCGCAATCAGCGCCTCGCGCACCGACGGCCGCGAGACGCCCAGCTGCTTCGCGAGGTCGCGCTCGGGAGGCAGCCGCGCGCCCGCGCGGTATTCGCCGCTCTTGATGAGCGTGCGGATCTGATCGGCGATCTGGCGATAAAGCCGTCGGGGTTCGATGCTATGGAATGGCATGGGATGGTGCACGTTGCGGCAAGCCATTGTGGCCAACCGTCGCGCCCCTCCTCGAATGGACCGGCTGGAAGGCTAACTCCCGGCCGGGGACTGGTCAAGTGGTCTAACCAATTCCATGCGTTCCCGGGGCGGCCCGACCCGGCGGCTCCAGCCGCTCCGGCCATCCGGCGAGGCGCTACACTCTGCCCTCCGCGCGGCCCGGCATACCGGCCGCCGGGTCCGGCGCGACGCAGAAGCGCGCGCCGGCCCGCCAGAATATCCAAAGCCAGGAGGAAATCAGCATGCGACCAACAGACTCACGGCGTTCCACCGGCGCGGGACTTCGCGCCATCGCCGCCGCCATCGCCACCGTGGCCGCCTGCGGCGTCATGGCGCAGGAGATCACGCTGCGCTGGGGCGACGTGGTTCCGGCGTCGCACCCCTCGGTGCAGATGATCGACCGCATCGCCGCCGACGTGAAGGCCAAGTCCGGCGGCCGCATCGCCGTGCAGTCCTTTCCCGGCGGCCAGCTGGGCTCGTCGCGCGACATGATCGAGGCGGTGGCCAACGGCACGCAGCAGATCGTGACCGAGGGTGCGGCCAATTTCGGCGCATGGGTGCCGGCGATCTCGGTCGTGGAAAGTCCCTACATCTGGCGCGATGCCGACCACCTCGTCAAGGCGATGGCCGGCCCGGTCGGGCGCGAGTTCAACAACGAACTCGTGGCCAAGCGCGGCATGCGCATCCTGGGCACCACGTATTACGGCACGCGCCATGTGACGACTTCGAGCAAGGCGGTGAAGACGCCCGCCGATCTCGTCGGCTTCAAGTTGCGCGTGCCGGAAAACGATGTGTTCAAGGCGATGGCGGAGGCGTGGGGTGCCAAGCCCACGCCGATGAACTTCGGCGAGCTGTATCTCGCGCTGAAGCAGGGCACGGTCGACGGTCAGGAAAACCCGCTGCCCACGATCAAGTCCGGCAAGTTCGACGAGGTGCAGAAATACCTTGTCCTCACCGCGCACATCATCACGCCGCGCCTCGTGGTCGTGAACGAAGCGTTCTGGAAAGGCCTGAAGCCCGGCGACCAGAAGATCATCCAGGATGCGGTGGACGCCGGCATCGTCTGGCAGAACGCCGAGCTGGTGAAGCAGGAGAAGGAGCTGGTCGAGACGTTCAAGGCCGCGGGCATGACGGTGGTGCCTGTCGACATCGAGGCATTCCGGAAGCCGGTGGTGGCCGCCGTGGTGCCGAAGTTCGAGGCGCGCTGGGGCAAGGGCACGTACGAGAAGCTGCAGGAAATGCGGTGATGTTGCGTTCGTGCGGGCGGACATAGGTCCCCATCGCATGCAACATCACCGATGGATTCGTGTAGGCGAGGCTTCAGCCTCGCAGGTACATCGTGACGTCGAACCTGCGTGGCTTAAGCCTCGCCTACAGACCTCGCCTACGGAATTGTCGACGTGGTGACGAGTTTTCGCCGCTACGCCGAGCGTTGCATCGACTGGGCGGCAATCGTCGTATTCACGGCGATCTTCGCCTGCGTCATCGGGCAGGTGGTGCTGCGCTACGTGTTCAACAGCCCGATGACGTGGAGCGAGGAGCTCGCGCGCTACCTCTTCATCTGGTGCGCGTTCCTCGGCTGGATCATCGCGTCGCGGCGCGGCGGGCACCTCGCGATGACCTTCGTCGCCGAGCGCCTGCCGCCTCGCGTGGAGGCCGTGCTGGCGGTGGTCATCGCGCTGGCCACGCTGTTCTTCGCGTGGATCCTCGGCAGCCGCGGCTTGAAGCTCGTCACCAACAACTGGGACATCGAAAACGTAGCGGTGCCGTTCACGCTGGGTGTTGTGTACCTGATCGTGCCGGTGGCGTCGCTGGCGATCGCGGCCTACGCGTGGCTGCAACTCGACGCCAACCTGCGCAAGCTGGTGCGCGGATCGTGACGAGCCCGCACGCATGATCACCACGATGCTCGTGATCCTCGCGGCGTGGTTCGTCGCACTTTTTCTCGGGCCGCCGATCTGGCTGGCGATGGGGCTCGCGGGATGGGCGTTTCTCACCGTGGCGGGCATTCCCGACATCGCCGTCGCACAGCGCATCGCCAAGGCCGCGGATTCGTTCCCGCTGCTGGCGGCGCCGTTGTTCATCCTGATGGGCAACATCATGAACAGCGCCGGCATCACGCAGCGCATCTTCCGCTTTGCCACCGTGTGCGTCGGCTGGATGCGCGGTGGCCTGTGCCACGCCAACATCGTCGCCAGCGTGTTCTTCGCGGGCACGTCGGGCTCGGCGGTGGCGGACGCAGGCGGCCTCGGCACCATCGAAATCAAGGCGATGGTCGACGAAGGCTACTCGCCCGATATCGCGGCCGCGGTCACCGCGTCGTCGGCGACGATCGGCCCGATCATTCCACCGTCGTTGCCGATGATCATCTACGGCGTGTCGGCCGAAGCCTCCATCGGCGCGCTGTTCATTGCCGGCGTGATCCCCGGCT